>CAIRNL010000583.1 GCA_903879975.1 uncultured Chloroflexota bacterium
CGTGCCTGTTGCACCGCTGGGCAGCCACGGCACAACGAGCGCTGCAGCGCCAACAGTTCCCAGCGCCATTGCGCCGCCGGCCAACGCCACGGCGAGGAAACCGCGCCATGTCTCTGCGCCCAACCGTCCGACAACACGCCACAGCAGGAAACCCATGATCAGCGCGTGGCCGGCCTGCTTAGCCGTGTCAGCCCAGACCAGGCCAAGATAGCCCAGCGGCTCAATCAACGCTCGCGCAACCAGTATATAGATGCCTACGCTGACAACGCCCACCAGCGCCGGTAGCCAGGTATTGAAACGTGCATAGAAAGCGAAATTGAGCGGATAGTCGACCGCAGCAAAGAGCATGCCGATGAGATAGATATTCAGCGCAGCGACGACCTGTTCCGTATCTGTCGCTGTGAATGCCCCGCGCTGGAAAAGCAGACGTGTGATCGGCTCGCCAAGCAGCCAGAACAGCACACCGGCAGGCAGTACCAGCATCCACAACATGCGCAACCCGCGCCCGAGAGTACGCCGATAGCCGACCTCGTCGCCAGCGGCATAGTACTGGCTCAACTGTGGCAGCGCCGCCAACGAGATGGCCACACTGATCAGGCCAAGCGGCATCTGTTGCAGCGTCGTGGCATTGGCCATCCAGGCAATACTCTGCTCGCCCACACCGCTGGCAAGTCGCCGGTCGAGGCCAACCTGGAAGAGGCTCACCGCCAGGCCGACGGCAATCGGCAGATAGAGCCAGAGGATGCGCCGCAGGGCAGGGTGGCGCCAGTGCAGGGGCGACAGCACCAGCACACCGGCACGGCGCACATCACTGTACATGAGCAGGAGTTGTGCCGCACTCCCTACCAGCAAGCCGGCAGCCAGACTGAAGATACCAATACGCGGCGCCAACAGCGGTGCCGCCACGACGATACCCAGGTTAAAAATGGCTGTGGCCAGCGCCGGAAAGGAAAAGCGCTGCAGGGCATAGAGCACTGACATGAACACGCCAGCCATGGAGAGGAACCAGAGCACAGGCGCAGTCCAGCGCATCAACTGGGTAGTGAGGAGCAACAAGGAAGGGTCATCGGTACGAAAGCCGCCAGCGAGCAGTGTGGCCAGGCCGGGCGCCGCCAGCGCCAGCACGATGACAACCAAAGTGAGCAACACGACAAAGACACTGACCAAAGCGCTGGCAACCTGCGCAAACTCCTGTCGCCCACGGCGCGCGTAGTCGCTCAGAACCGGGACCAGCGCCGCACTGAGCATACCACCCACCAGAAAGTCGTAGAGCAGCGTGGGAACCTGTGCGGCCACGCGAAACGCGCTGACCTGGCCCGTTGCACCAAAAAGCGCAGCAATGACCATCTCACGCAGCAGCCCCAGGAGACGACTGGCCAGATTGCCGACGGCCAGCAGCCCGGCCGAGCGCGCTAGGCCGTGCTGCGTTGCGCCGTACTCGGGAGCAGGATCGTCTGTGGCCATGCGTTCGTCAGCGGACAAGGACATAGAGGGATAGTACTCTGGAGTCGACGATGCGTAAAATCAGCGGCGGACAAATCAAAAGCCAGGCTAGAGTGATGGGATGTAGAACCAAGATTTTGGGGCACCGCCGCCGCCGAAAGGGCGAGTTTGCAAACTCCTGGTTTCGATCGACCTGTACTTTAGCCTGGCTCAGAAACGCATGATCTCTGGGGTCACCACGCAGCAACAGCCGCACGCGGCGCCGCAAATTCACGCGGATCGACGTTCCATTTGACTGCATGGCCCGCATGCAAATCTTCCAGGAAGCGCGTCGTCGCCATAGCCGCCGCGCAGCCCTGACCCACACTGGTCGCAACTTGCTTGAAAATCTTGTCTTGAATTTCACCCGCAGCGAAGATGCCGGGCACATTCGTGCGCATCTGCCGGTCGGTGATCAGATGGCCATCTTCGTCCATCTCCAACTTGCCGGGAAAGAGGTCATTGTTCGGCAGGTGACCGATGAAGACAAACACACCGTCGGTCTTGAGGAGATTCTCTGCGCCCGTCACCGTGTCGCGCGTCTTGACGCCCGTCACTGAGCCGCCCTCGCCCAGGACCTCGACAGGAATCGTGTTCCACACGAGTTCGATCCGATCGTTGGCAAAGACACGATCCTGCAAAATCTTACTGGCGCGCAGCTTGTCGCGACGATGGAGAATGCGCACGCGGCTGGCATAGCGCGTCAGAAAGAGCGCCTCCTCCGCTGCACTGTCGCCGCCACCGACGACGACGACATCCTTGCCGCGGAAGAAGAAACCGTCACAGGTTGCGCAATAGCTCACACCTTTGCCGGTGAAGTCCTTCTCACCGGGGATCTCCAGATAACGCGGCCGCGCACCGGTGCTGACGATGATACTGCGTGTGAGGTATTCAGCGCCACCCGAAGTACGCACCACAAACGGATGTCGATCTACCACGATCTCGCTGACATAGTCGAACTCGACACGCGTGCCGAACTTCTCCGCCTGCTCCTTGAACTTCTCCACCAATTCTGGGCCACTCAGACTCACTGGAAAACCCGGATAGTTCTCGATATCGTAGGTAATACTCACCTGCCCGCCGTAGTCGTTCCCAGTGATCAGCAGCGGCGACAGGTTGGCACGAGCCGCATAGAGTCCAGCTGTGAAGCCTGCCGGGCCGCTGCCGATGATAATTACATCTTCGACCGGGTTGCCGCCATTGGCGCTATGGCCGTTGGTATTGCTCATTTTTCTGTGCTCCTTCCACTCACTATATTTTTCATAGTGAATTATACGCAAGCAGGGTTGTGCCGTCAAGCAGCGCCGGCCGTAGGGTTACGTAGCGAATTTTTGGGGAGAGCGTTCCTGACACTGGGGAGACCCATCATGAGAGGACGAGTGTCGCCTGCTCGGTGCCAGAGACAGGGCCGACAAATTTGGAGCTACACATGTGCAGGCGCGGTTACGCAATGCAGAGCCGATGGGCTTGGCGCTGGCGGCGCCCCCAAGGCCACCACGGAGACTGCAGC
>CAIRNL010000584.1 GCA_903879975.1 uncultured Chloroflexota bacterium
CGGCAGGCTCTCGCCACACCGAACGCGCTGGCGTTGGAGGTTGGCGGTGAGACCTTCACCTATGCCGAACTTGACGCCCTGAGTTCACAAGTCGCGGCGTACCTGCTTCAACAAGGGGTTAACAATCAGGGGCTGATTGCGATCTGCACCCGTCGTTCTCGGTGGATGGTCATCGGGTTGTTGGGGATCCTCAAGGCCGGGGCTGCCTATGTCCCGCTTGACCCCACATATCCCGCGGAGCGCCTCCGTTACATGGTCGAAGACGCTGGCGCCAGTGTCATCCTGACGGAATCCTCGTTGGTCCCTCAGGTCGAGGCGTTTGGTCAGGCTCTCAAGGTGTTGCCCCTGGACAGCCGCTGGGAAGAGATCGCTGTCGGGTCGAAGTCTGGCGCTGTTGACGTCAGCGGAGAGGGTTTAAATGGAAGCAGTCAAAACAGCAACAGCCAACATCGGAACATGCAACATTGGGACACGTCACTGATTGGTGACGACTCCATTGGCTTGAGTTCCAATGTTGCGTGTTCGGATTTAGCCTATACGATCTATACTTCAGGAAGCAGTGGCCGGCCGAAGGGGGTGATGGTTCCACATCGCGCGTTGACGAACTTTCTGTTGTCAATGGCGCAACAGCCTGGTTTGAATGCGGGTGACCGCGTCCTGGCCGTCACGACCTTCGGGTTTGATATCGCCGGGTTGGAACTCTTGTTACCACTCATTCAGGGTGGTGTCTGTTGTCTCTGTTCAAATGAAGAAGTGGCGGATGTCGAGCTGCTGAAGCAGGCGATCGCGCGTACCCGGCCAACCATCATGCAGGCCACTCCCACAATGTGGACGATGTTGGCGCACGCTGGCTGGCGCAACGAGGAGCGGGTGCGCATTTTCTGTGGAGGCGAGCCTCTGCCGGCGGCTTTGAAGAAGTTTTTTGACGACACCGGGAGCGAAGTCTGGAATCTTTATGGGCCGACGGAAACGACGATCTGGTCGACGGTCCAGCGGCTGGCGCCAGGTGCGCCCATCACGGTTGGCCGACCAATCGCCAATACGGGGGTATGGGTCCTTACCGGGAAAGGGCTGTGTGCTCCGCCGGGTGTGCCGGGCGAACTTTGCATTGATGGCGCTGGCCTGGCGCTGGGGTACCGCAATCGCCCTGACCTGACGGCAGAGGTGTTTATTGAGCATCCACTACGTCCCGGAGAGAAGCTTTATCGTACCGGTGACCTCGCTCGTTGGTTGCCTGAGGGCGAAATTGAGCACCTCGGCCGGCTCGATTTTCAGGTAAAGATCAATGGGTTTCGGATTGAGCTGGGCGAGATCGAACGGCGCATGATCGAGCATCCGGCGGTCCGGGATTGCGTCGTCGTTGCCAAGGATCTGGACGGTGCGAAGCAGCTCATTGCCTATGTGATTGCGGATCCTTTCGACGTCAATGCGTTACGGAGACATCTGGCAGAGCGGGTCACGCCCTACATGGTTCCTGCTCATATTCTGGCCATCGAAGGGTTTCCAAAAACGGCGAATGGTAAGACGGACCGCAAGACCCTCGCGGCACGCGATATTCAGGTTCATCGCGACCGCGAGCAACGGCTGCCGCAGAGTGAGTTGGAACGTCAGCTGATGGCGATTTGGCAGGAACTGCTCAGGATTGGGAAGTTGAGCACGACGGATGGATTTTTTGAGGTCGGAGGGTCTTCTGTCCTGGCCGTGATCCTGGCGGATCGGATTGCCCAAACCTTTGGTGTCACTTTTACCGCACCGGAGCTTTTCAAATATCCTTCCGTGCAGGCGATTGCGGCGCATCTTGCCGGTCCGAAAGAGGCTCCCGTTGTTGAGGTGGTGCCTGCGGAGTTGCAACCGAAGCCTGACACAGGGGAGATGCCGGCGTACTACGCGGATAGTTTGGCCATTGTGGGGATCTCCTGCCAGTTTGCGGATGCGGAGGATCACCGGGCTTTCTGGGCGAATCTTCGAGCGGGCAAAAGCAGCGGGCGATTCCTGACACCCGAAGAGTTGCGTGCGGCTGGCGTGCCGGAAGATAAAATTGCCGACCCTCATTTCGTGCCGTTTGATGGAGGGCTGCCGGAACGCGATCATTTCGATCCGGCTTTTTTTAACCTCTCTTCGAGTAACGCGGAACTTTTCGATCCGCAGCTTCGCCTTCTTTTGAAGCATGCCTGGAAGGCGGTGGAAGATGCCGGCTATGTGCCGGAGGATATTCCGGATACTGCCGTGTTCATGTCGGCCTGCAACAGCTATTACAAGACATTGCTGCATCAGCTTGGTGCCTTGCAGCCACCCGATGAGTATGTTGCCTGGATTGCGTCGCAGGGAGGAACCATCCCGACGATGATCTCCTACCAGCTGGGATTGAAGGGGCCGAGCGCTTTTGTTCATACCAATTGCTCGTCGTCGCTGACCGCCCTGTACTTCGCCTGGCAAACTCTGCGGGCTGGTGACGCCTCCGCCGCACTGGTCGGTGCCTCGACACTCTTTCCTGTTCCCGGAGTCGGGTACAACCACGAGCCGGGGCTGCATTATGCCAGCGATGGGCGCTGCAAAGCCTTTGACGCCGCTGCTGACGGTATGGTCGGAGGAGAAGGTGCCGCGGTCCTGCTGGTCAGGCGTGCGTCGGATGCGGTGCGGGACGGAGACCATATCTATGCCATCGTCCGCGGGGTTGGCCTCAATAATGATGGGGCGGAAAAGGCTGGCTTCTATGCGCCGAGCGTGCGGGGGCAGGCGGCGGTAATTGATCAGGTGTTGAAGGCCACGCAAGTCCATCCCGAAAGCATTTCATATCTGGAGGCCCACGGCACCGGCACATCACTGGGAGATCCCGTCGAGGTCATGGCTCTCACTGACGCCTATCGCCGCTATACCAACAAGAAACAGTTCTGCGGACTTGGATCTGTCAAAACAAATCTGGGACATCTGGATACAGCCGCGGGGTTGGCGGGCTGCATCAAGCTCGCGTTGAGCCTGAAGCACCGGGAACTGCCGCCAACGTTGCATCTGGTATCGCCCAATCCCGCAATTGATTTTGCCGCTTCGCCTTTCCGCCTGCAGGACAAGGGAGGCCTGTGGCAGCAGGAGACCGGCCCGCGTCGGGCGGCGCTGAGCTCCTTTGGCATTGGGGGAACCAATGCGCATGCGATTCTGGAAGAGGCGTTGCCTGTGCCTTCACGTCCTGCTTCCAGCGGTCCGCAACTTATTTTGCTTTCTGCACGCAACGAGGAACGGCTGGCGGCTTACGCGCAAAAGCTGGCTGATTTTCTTGAGCAGGGATCCTTCAAGGATCAGGACCTGTGTGATGTGGCGTATACGCTGCAAGTCGGGCGCGTCGCGATGGCGCAGCGCTTCGCGACCGTTGTCGATAACATCGCCACCCTGGTTACCCGTTTGCGGGCGTTTGCCTCAGGTCAGCGCGATGGCGTGCTGACCGGTCAGGCCGGAGCCATCTCATCCGCTTTGCAGAAGCTGGGACAAGATAGTGATGGACAGGCGATGCTCAGCGGCTGGTTCGCCAGGGGTAAATTGACGGAAGTCGCTGAGCTTTGGGTTCAGGGGCTGAACGTTAATTGGGCGCGACTGAGCGGGGACCGATCTTCCCGTCGGTGCAGCCTGCCCACCTACCCGTTTGCGCAAGAGCGATTCTGGCCTCAGCGCGCTCCCGGTGCGCCGTCACAACCCACGTCAGACAGGACTATACCAACGACGTTGCTCTTCCATCCCACCTGGCAGGAAGCGCCCCTCTCACCTGCACAAAATAAGTGGGAGGAGCTTCCGGGTGCGGGTGAAGTCATTGTCGTGGGCGCGTGGGCATCCGGCCCGGGGACTTTGCTTCGGGTGGACGAAAAAGATGTGGCAGGTTCTTATGAGCATTTGTCACTCCAGCTCTTGCAGCGTGTTCGTGCCATTTTACGGACAAGGCCGCAGCAGCAGATTGTGATGCAGGTGGTGGTGGACGACCGTTATGCCGCACTTGCCGCAGGATTTGCCGGTTTGATGCGGACTGCGCGTCGTGAGTGTTCGCGCTTTGCTGGGCAGGTGATCGAGGTTTCCGGCTCCTGCTCCCGGGAAGAACTCGCTGCCTGGTTGCGCGCCAATGCCGTGTGCAGCGATGCCAGCCATGTTCGCTATGTGGATGGCCGTCGTTTCGTGCGCACGTGGCAGGCAGGTGACGTTCCAACAGGTAACGCGCCAGTACCGTGGAAAGAAGATGGTGTGTATCTGATCACCGGCGGGACGGGGCGATTAGGGATCATTTTGGCACGCGAGATTCTTCACCAGACACGGCGGGCACAAGTGATACTTGCGGGGCGCCGGGCAGCCCGCGAGGTGTCCCTGCCGGAGGACCTGGCGAGGACAACGCGGCTCCATGTGCGTGTTGGTGACGTGACGATTCGCGAAGATGTCGAGGCATTGGTTCAGGGGATCCGTGAGGATTTCGGGTGCCTGACCGGCATCCTGCACGCGGCGGGCGTGACGCGCGATCAGTTCCTGATCCATAAGGATGATGCTGCCTTGCGGATGACCCTCGGTGCCAAGCTGCGCGGCGCTGTGCATCTCGACGAAGCCTCGCGAGGATGCGGACTGGATTTCATCCTGCTTTTCTCTTCCCTGGCTGGTGCATTTGGTAACGCCGGGCAAGCGGACTATGCCCTCGCCAATGCTTTCATGGATGGTTACGCCGAGCAGCGTCGGGATGGCTCGAATGGTTTGTTGCGATCCTGTCAATGGCCGCTCTGGCGCGATGGTGGCATGGCGATGGAGCCGGGGGCGGTGGTGACAATGCAGGCCCGAACGGGCCTCATGCCCCTGGAAAATCAGCAGGGCGTGGCGGCTCTGTCGGAGGCTTTGGCGTCTTCGCACGTGATGACGGCGGTCATGCATGGTGATGCCAACAAGATCCGAGCCTTCGTGCAGGGGCATTCAGAGTTGCCAGAGTCACCTGCATTTGAGCAGGCTTTGGTCTCGCAAGAGCAGATACTGGCCGCACTTCGCACGCTTTTTGCGGATGTCATGCGGTTGCCTGTGGCAAATATTGATGTGCAGGCCCCGCTGGAGTCCTTCGGGTTGGATTCGATCACGGTTACGCGCCTCAACCGGCGCCTGCGTGACACGTTTGGCGAGGTGTCGGCAACTCTCTTCTACGAGTATCGAACTCTGGCCGACCTTGCGGCTTTCCTCTCCTCCAGTGGAGCGGTGATCCAGGTTGCGCGTCCTCTTGTCGTCGAGTCGCATTCCGTCACGGCACCGCTGTCCACGTCCGGCTCGACTTCCGAGCCGATGGCGATCATCGGCATCAGCGGGCGTTACCCGGGCTCACGCGATCTCGATGCATTTTGGGAGCATCTGAAAGCCGGGAACGATCTGGTGACCGAAATTCCGAACGACCGCTGGTCGCTCTCCGGCTTTTACCATGCGGATGTTGAAGAGGCCATCGCGCAGGGAAAGAGCTACGCCAAATGGGGGAGTTTCCTGGACAGGGTTGCCGAATTTGACCCGCTCTTCTTTGCGCTGTCTCCCCGCGAGGCGATGGATATGGATCCACAGGAGCGTCTGTTCCTGCAGACAGCCTGGGAGGCTCTCGAGGATGCGGGACTGACACGGGAAGCCTTACAGCATCAGTACCACCGTCGTGTTGGGATTTTTGCCGGCGTGACGAAAACGGGGTACGAACTTTACGGGCCGGCTCTTCGTGCCCAGGGGGAACAGGTCTTTCCTCACACCTCATTTAGTTCCCTGGCGAATCGCTTGTCGTACTTTCTGGATGTCGAGGGGCCGAGCATGCCCATTGACACGATGTGTTCCTCAGCGCTGAGCGCTATTCATGAGGCGTGTCTGCACATTCGCAGCGGCGCGTGCGAGATCGCCCTTGCCGGGGCCGTCAACCTTTATCTGCATCCATCGACGTATACCGCGCTCTGTTCCCGTCGCATGCTTTCGGCGCAAGGGAGATGCGCCAGTTTCGGCGAAGGGGCGCAGGGGTTTGTCCCGGGCGAAGGCGTGGGCGTGCTGGTGTTGAAACCGCTGGCTCGGGCCGAGGCCGATGGTGATCAGATATATGGCATTATTCGTGGCTCTCAGATGAATCACGGGGGCAAAACCAACGGCTACACCGTGCCGAATCCCAAGGCGCAGGCTCAGTTGATTCGGGATGCCTTGCGCAATGCCGATGTTGATGCCCGGGCCATCAGCTATCTCGAAGCACATGGCACCGGGACAGCGCTGGGTGATCCCATCGAAGTGGAAGGCCTGACGCAGGCCTTTGCCTCAAGTACGCCGGAGCTTTCGTTTTGCGCACTGGGATCAGTGAAGTCGAACATTGGTCATCTGGAGGCCGCTGCCGGGATGGCGGGGTTGACGAAGGTTTTGTTGCAAATGAAGCATCGAACTCTGGTGCCTGGTTTGCACGTGAAGACGCTGAATCCGAACATTGCCTTCGAGAAAACGCCATTTGTCGTCCAGCAGGAACTGGCTCCCTGGCAACAACCGACGATTGATGGCCGATTACACCCGCGGATTGCGGGGATTTCGTCTTTTGGAGCGGGTGGTGTCAATGTCCACCTGATCGTCGAGGAATACGTGCCCGCAGTGGCTCCCCGTTCCGACGATGCGGGAGAGCCGGTGGCGATCCTCTTGTCGGCGCAGCAGGAACCCCGTTTACGTGAAGCGGCTGAGCGCCTTTTGCATTATGTCGAAACGCGAGCGAACCTCCGCCTCTCGGATGTCGCTTACACACTACAGGTCGGGCGGGAAGTGATGACCGCACGACTGGGTGTGGTTGTTCACACGCGAAATGAGTTGATCGAGGCTCTGCGCAACTACCTGCAGGGGCAGCGCGGAGCGTCCACCGCCGTGATAACGGGATCGGCACGTGAGCGCAAGGCCGCGCTTGCGGCCTTTGCCGATGAACGTGGGTGGCGTGATGCGGCGTCAGGGTGGATCGAAGAAAAGAGCTTGTTGCCATTGGTTTCCAACTGGGTTCGCGGGTTGGAGGTCAATTGGGCCGCGCTCCATACGGGGGGGGAAGCACGTCGCATCAGCCTGCCGACCTATCCCTTTGGACGCGAAACCTTCTGGCTGCCAAAGCGCCTGGCTGCATCGTCGAATTCGATGCCTGTCCTTGCACCTGTTGCGCCACATGTCGCTATAGTTGGTGAGGTCTCAACCTCGTCGGCAAAGATGATGACGCTGCGTCCAGTCTGGGAGGCGATTACACGGGTGCCATCTGGGGCGCATCATCAGGAGCAACCGTTCATCGTTGGCTTTGCCAGCAATGGAGGATCATTGTATCGGCGCGTGGTGATGGCACTCGATCAGGCAACAGCCATCAAGCTGGAGCCCGAGGTGAGCCGGGATGAGATCATCGCGCGTCTGCGGCCGGTAGCGGCTGGGGGACACGTCGTGCTTGTTGCGCCAGAGCCTGAAAGGTCGAGTCCGGCTGCTCAGGCAAAAAGCGTTATCTCGCTTTACCGCATGGTCAGGGCGTTGCAACAGCACGTAGCCGAGGGGCGCGGAATCACTGTAACCATCGTGACGCAGCGTGCGGTTGCTGTGCATCCGCACGAACTACCGGAGCCGACGCATGCCGCATGGCATGGTTTCGCCGGCAGTCTGGCCAAAGAGATGCCCGGGTGGCGGATTCGCCTGGTTGACATTGGCGATGAGAAGGACACCTCCATTGATGGCAGGGAGATTCTTTCAGTCGAAGCAGCAGCGCGTCTCGGTGGATTGGCGACGCGTGGTGGGCGCTGGTTCCGGCAGAGCCTGATTCCGGTGGCCTCCGCTCGACGTGGCGCGTTGCCCTATCGAAAAGGTGGCGTTTATCTGGTGGTTGGAGGGGCCGGCAGCCTTGGTTCCTGGTGGAGCCGCCACATGATCGAACACTACCAGGCTCAACTGATCTGGGTGGGCCGGCGCAGTTTGAATGATGAAATTCAGGCACGGATTGATGGTCTGTCGCGCCTGGGCCCGGCTCCGCGTTATTTGGTGGCAGATGCTCGCCTGCCGGAGGCTTTGGCACAGGTAGTGGAGAACGTCAGAGAGTTTGCACCACGGATTCACGGGGTGGTTCATGCCGCGCTCGGTCCGTATGACCGCCGTCTGAGTGAGATGGAAGAGGCCGATTTCATTGAGACCTACTCGGCGAAAGCGGATGTCGCGGCGGCGATTGCCGAGGTGTTCAGCGGGGAGTCGCTGGATCTGGTGCTCTTTTTCTCCTCGCTGGCTGCTTTTGGTCGTGACGATGGAATGTCAGCGTATGCCGCAGGGTGCATGTACAAGGATGCGTTGGGCCTCACTTTACGTGAGCGTCTGGCGTGCCCGGTGCACGTGGTCAATTGGGGCTACTGGGCAGTTGGTGGTGGGGAGCGCATTTCCGGCTCGTTGCGTGCTCATTTGGACCGTGTGGGCATTGAGCCGATTGATCCGCAGGCCGGAATGGAGGCGCTTGAGGCATTGCTTGCGAGCCAGACGCCACAGGCCGCGATTGTGCGGTTGCGGGAACCTGCTGCCATTGCGCAGATCGATCCCGGCCAATGCTTTCGGTTTAATCCACCTAAGGGCAGTCCGTGCGCGGAGGCAGCAGTTCAGCGATTTGAAAAAAACACCGTGCCGACCAAACCGGCTTACATGGCGATGCTTGATCATTGGATGGCGCGACTCTTATTCGCGCAGATTCGGGCATTAGGCGTCTTACAGGATGGTGTTGCGGAAGATGTCACCTCGCTGCGAGCGCGTGCCGGCGTGCTCGACAAGTTTGATCGCTGGTGGGGCGAAGCACTGTCCGTCCTCGAAGAGCGCGGCTACGTGATCCGTGATGGGAAACAAATTCGTGCCGTGGGTGCCGTAGAAGCTGAGGCCTCACTATGGCAGGCCTGGGCCCGAACGAAGAGCATGCTGGATCAGAACCCTGAGGCCAAAACGCTCACAGAGTTGATCGATCTGTGCTTCAGGCGGTTGCAGGCCATGCTGCGCGGGGAGACGCTGGTAACGGACATTCTCTTTCCGAAAGGCTCGACGGAGCTGATGGAAGGGCTGTATCGCGGCCACGTCATCCCTGACTATTTTAATGACGTGCTCGCAGCCTATGTGTTGGCGTATGTGGAGCGCCGTCTGGCGGAGAATCCTCAAGCGACGATTCGCATTGTGGAAATCGGGGCCGGCACGGGGGGAACCACGTCCACGGTTCTGCCGTGCCTCGAACCGGTTCGTCACTCCATCGCGGAATACACCTTTACCGACCTGTCGAAATCGTTTCTGCTGCAGGCACAAGCTCGCTATGGCAGGGATTATCCCTACGTCACCTACAAGGTATGGAACATCGAAGAGGCGGCGGATGGGCAGGGGCTTGAGCCGGGGACTTACGACATTGCCATTGCGACCAATGTTCTGCATGCGACCAGCAACATGCACAAGACGATTCGCAACGCCAAAGCGGTCCTCGCGGATAACGGCATCCTGGTGGTCAACGAGATCAGCGAGAAGACCATGTTCGCAAGCCTGGTCTTTGGCCTGATTGACGGGTGGTCGTTGGCCGAGGATGATGAGATCCGCATTCCGGGCAGTCCGGGGTTGTGGCCGGCGGCGTGGCGCGACCTCCTGCTCGCTGAAGGGTTTAAGGCGGTCTATTTTCCCGCGCAAGACGCGCACGGCCTGGGCCAGCAGATCGTCGTGGGGGAGAGTGATGGCGTGACGCGTCAACGTCTGCACGCTGATGCGCCGAAGCTGCCACTCAAGTCCCGGAATTTGCCGAGACCTCTGCCAGTGGCTTTGCCAGCATCATTACCAGCATCCTTGCCGGCATCTCCATCAGCAGTCGCCGATCGGATTGCGTCGCACGTGCATGATGCCTTGACTGGCGCACTCCGCATGGAGTCCGGGCAACTTGATCCGCAGATGGCCTTTGCCGATTATGGTGTTGATTCGATTTTGGGGGCTGACTTTGTCGGCCGTCTGAACGCCATATTCGGGTTGACGCTGAATACCACCATTCTTTTCGAATTCACCACGCTGGAAAGTTTGACGCAGCGTATTACAGATCAGGTTGGCGAAGATCCGCGATGGAGGCAGGCAGGTGAGGAGTCGACGGCGGAGGTCGCCATAGTGGAATCTGCGGTGAGTGCTGCGCCCGCTCTTCGTCGCGATGGGATTGCCGTGATCGGGATGTCTGGTCAATTTCCCGGAGCCGATAACTACGAGGCGTTTTGGCAAAACCTGATGCAGGGCGTCGATGCGGTTAGCGAGTTGCCTGCCCGCTACCTGAGCCGTGAGGCGTACAGTCCCAACAAAGTGCCGGGCGCGAGCTACTGTCGGTGGGGCGGCATTCTGGATGACAAAGATTGCTTTGACCCCTTGTTTTTTAATTTGTCACCACGCGAGGCGGAATCAATGAATCCGCATCAACGACTGGTGATGCAGGAGAGTTGGAAGGCTCTGGAGGATGCCGGCTACAACCCGGTGTCACTGGCGGGATCTCAAACCGGGATTTTTGTGGGGGGAGAGCCTACGGGCTATCACCACGAGACCTTCACCGGCGCGTCGGAAGCGATCATTGCCTCCCGGCTTTCCTACTTTCTCAATTTCCGCGGGCCTGCTCTGGTGGTCAATACGGGCTGTTCTTCATCCGGCGCTGCGTTGCATCTGGCGTGTGAGAGCCTGCGCAATGGTGAATCGTCACTGGCCATCGCCGGCGGTGTCTTTGCTATGATGGGGGAACAGATCCTCGTAGGGCTGTCGCAGGTTGATATGCTCTCCCGGACGGGCCGCTGCCATACGTTTGATGCGGCCGCCGATGGCATGGTGATGTCGGAAGGTGTTGGCATGCTCGTCCTCAAACCTTTGGACGATGCGGTGCGTGATAACGACCTGATCTACGGGGTGATTCGGGCGTCGGGGATGAACCAGGACGGGGCGAGCAACGGGATTACCGCGCCCAGTGCCCAGGCGCAAGAGGACCTCGTCGCCGATGTCTACGGGCGATTCAACATCAATCCGGAGACCATCAGCTATGTCGAGACGCACGGGACGGGCACCAGGTTGGGTGACCCGATCGAAGCCAACGCCCTGACTCGTGCGTTTAAGCAATTCACTGACAAACGGCATTACTGTGCACTCGGAAGCGCGAAGGCACATATTGGGCATACGGCGGCGAGTGCGGCGGCGATCGGGATGATCAAAGTGTTGCTATCCCTGCGCCACCGTTGTCTGCCGGGGTTGCTGCATTTCGAGACCCTGAATCCATTGATTGATTTGGAGGATTCGGCTTTTGTCATCCATCGTCAGAACACTGCCTGGAACAGTGATGACGGGCAACCGCTGGTGGCCGGGTTGAGTACGTTTGGTCACAGCGGAACCAATGTGCATTTCGTGATCGAAGAGCACCAGGAGCCTGCCAGAGCGCTGTCCGTTCGACGCAGATCGGAACAGATTGTGGTCTTGTCGGCCAGGGATGAAGAACGATTGATGGAGATGGCAGGCCGGCTGCGCGCGTTCATTGAGCGTGGCACCGCTGAGGATCTCGCTTCGATGGCCTACACCCTGCAGGTTGGACGTGAGGCGATGGAGGAGCGCGTTGCCTTCGTGGTGCGCAGTCTTGAAGAACTTGGTGATCGATTGCGAGCTTTTGAGGATCGGGGGGGACTGGGCGCACGAGGTTGGCGTGGGCAGGTTCAGTCCCGGAAAAAGCAGGGATTGGAGCCGATGCGCTACGTCGAGTCACCGGACGGGCCGCTAGCCGGGGCAGGTGACGGACTTGACCGTTGTGCACAAGCCTGGGTACAGGGAATCCCAATAGATTGGGATTCCCTCTATCCGGAAGGGAGGCCCCGTCGCGCGCGTTTGCCGGTTTACCCCTTCGCGCGCGAGCGGTATTGGGGACCCGGGCCGGCGCGGGTGCGTGCGAAGCACGATATTCTTCACCCCCTGGTACATCGTAATGTCTCCATTCTGGGGAGTCAGCAATTTGCTTCCTCCTTTTCAGGTCGTGAGTTTTTCTTTGCCGATCACCGCATCGGTGGCCAGCCGCTGCTGCCTGGTGTGGCATACCTGGAGATGGCGCGTGCGGCGTTTGCGGCATCGCTGGAGAATGCCGGAGCGACCCCCATGCGGCTGTCGCATCTCGTCTGGCTTCGCCCGCTGGTGCCGGGTAAAGACGGCTGTGCGGTGCACGTCACTCTGAAACCGAGTGGAGGCGAAGGGGCTCGCTTGACGATTCGATCCGGAGATGATCTGGTCCATGTTCAGGGGGACATTGAACAGATTCACACGGATGATGCTGAGATTCTTAATCTCGCCCTTCTGCAGGAACGCATTGCGGAACGTGTCTTTTCCGCGGAGCGCTGTTATGCAGCCTACGAACGTGTTGGGGTCTCCTACGGGCCGGCCCATCGAGGCTTGCGGAGTGTGCAGACCGCCCGCTGGGGGCAGGGGATCGAGGTGCTGGCTCGTGTCAGTTTGCCCGATGTGATTGCGGACACGGCCAATGACTACGTTCTGCATCCGGCATTGCTGGATGCAGCAATGCAGGCTTCAATCGGACTGGCGCTGCACGAACCAGATCAGCCCGATACGGTTCGCCCATTTGCACCGTTTGCGTTGGATGAACTGACCATTCACGGAACCTGCCCCACTTCCGGTTGGGTGTGGATTCGAGCCGCACGCACGCCTTCACTGAATCACCATCGCTTTGATCTTCTGCTGTGCGATGATGCCGGGCAGGTGCGGGTTTCAATGAAAGGGTTGACCTCGCGCCCGGTTGAAAGAGGACCCGCGACAACAACTCCTTTCTCGAAGCAATTCTCAGGGCGTGAACATTGCCTGGTTGACCATGGTGGCATGCTTCCCGTTGCGGTTCAGCCCGCACTGATCAGCAGTGAGACTGCCTTGCGTGGGAAGGTGCTTTCGGGTTTGCGTCAGGTAGTCTGGCCCCAGGCGTTCAAGGTCGCTGAACATGGGCCCTCTATCGGGATTGTGATTGCCGGTGACGAACAGGAGCCAACATTCGAGTTGGTAAGCGAAGGGGCTGGTGAGCGGACGGTGCATGCGCGGGGAAAGGTTTCTTATGCTCCCCCTCCTGCTGTCTCGGCGATTCCAATGCGAGACGTGCAGGCGCGCTGTTCTTCCCTGCTCGATCGTGCAGCCTGCGACCGTCTGATGCAGCATACACACGGCGAAAGTTTACTCAGTATCGAATCCCTGGCGTGTGGCGATGGCGAAGCCCTGGCCATGCTGCAACAGCCCGGGGCGTCAGATGACTGGGGGGCTGAAGTCGTGGTTCCACCCGCCATGATGAATGGGGCAATTCTGGCCGCAGTGCTATTGGCCATGACGGAAGATTCGCGCGATCGCCTTCCCATGCCGTTCAGCCTCAAGGCGTTGTGGATCTATCGTGCGATCCCTGACCGCGCAGTGGCCTATGTTAAGCGGCGGCGCGAGGGGGCAGGTGCCAAACAGGTTGAAACTTTCGATGTGACGCTGGCAGATACTGATGGCGAGGTGCTTGCGACGCTGACCGAGCTGACCTTTGTGTTTCCGCAAGCTCCTGAGCCTGATTATCAGCATGACCGTCTTCTGTATGCGAAGCCCGTATGGACTCCCTCGCCGCTCGAATCAATAAGGTCTGGCAGGTCAGTCAAGTCTGGCAGTTCCGGCTCCGACTTCTCTCCGGTCTTTCTCCTGGCAGCCGAGGGAGGGCATTTGCGAGACAGATTGTTGAGTCGCTGGCCTGCTGCGCGCATTGCGGTGCTGGATGGCGCCGGTGCGACAGCGAAGCTGCAGCAAGTGCTGGCGGTGACGAAGCAGGTGTTGGCGGAAGGGCGCCAGGACCATCGTCCATTGTTGTTCCTTGTGCCGGAGGACGCCTGGGATTCTGCTTATGCTGGAGTCTCCGGATGGTTCAAATCGCTTCGGCATGAACAACCCTGGATGCGGGCCAGGGTGTTGCGCTATCACGACCGTGAGCAAGTCCTCGATGCGATTGCCAGGGAATGTGCGAGCGAAGATGGTGATGTGGACATACGCTACGATGCGCACGGGAAACGAGAGGTCATACGGCTGCAGGAAATAACGCATACGCCCGGCCATAGTGCAGGAGTTGAGGCCGGCGATGTGGTCTGGATCACTGGTGGTTTCGGCGGGATTGGCCGCGTGCTGGCGCGTGGCTTTGCGGTACGAGGCGCGAGGGTGGTGTTGTCGGGGCGCACCGTCGCTGAGGCGGTGACAGCAGAAGAACTGGCGAGGCTGGGAGAGGGGATTACCTACCTGTCAGGCGATGTGGGCGGTCCGGAGCAAGTGCAGGCGATGGTTCGCACGATCATCGGGAAGCACGGCAGGTTGGATGGAGTGGTGCATTGCGCGGGGATTGTGCGCGACGCCGCTGTCGAAGATAAGACTGCCACACAAGTGGCGGAGGTGTTGCGCCCGAAGATTGGTGGTGTGCTTGCATTGGATTCCGCCCTGCGGAATCACCCGCTGAAGTTCTTTGTTCTTTGCTCGTCAATTGCCGGGGCAACCGGGAATCCGGGGCAGGCGGACTATGCGGCTGCCAATGCCTTCCTCGATGCCTTTGCTGTCGAGCGCAATCGGCAGGTGCGTGCAGGGCTTCGACAAGGCCGGACCGTGAGTGTGGCCTGGCCTCTTTGGCGTGATGGCGGGATGCGCATGGGGACGGAGATGCAGGCGTTAATGAGCCGAGTCACGGGCATGTCCGCCATGACCAATGAGGAAGGCGTCGCCGCGCTTGACTCTGTTCTGGGGTCAATGTGGGATTATGTGTTTGTTGCCTGCGGGGACACGGCACGCATGCGGGCGCAATTGCCGACCCTGACTCAGGCACGCAGTGCAACGAGTGCCCGGCCGATGGAGACGATGGCAACAGAGGCTCTCCTCAATGAGGTGAAGGCAAGGTTGGTGGAGATTGTCGCGCACGTGCAGAAGATTCCACCGGAAAAGATTCGGCTGACGCGGGATCTTGCCGACTATGGTTTTGACTCGATCGGTTTTATGGCTCTGGCCAATGCCATTAACGATGCGTACGACCTTGCGCTGATGCCGACGCTCTTTTTTGAGACGCCCAATCTCGCGGCACTCGCGGCACACCTGGTCGAGCATCACGATTTGAGACTTCCGGCCTTGAACCAGTTGCGCACAGAGGAGCCGGTGACACTCAGCAGGCCAGAGGCAGAAGTCCCTGACTCTAAAGCGTCGGCAGAGCTGATGGAGACGGGGCCTGAGCCGATCGCGATTATCGGCATGAGTGGTCGTTTTCCGGGCAGTCCTGACCTGGATACTTTCTGGCGCCATCTGGTAGCGAACGACGATTTGATTACCGAAGTGCCTGCCGAACGCTGGAATTGGCGTACCTGTTATGGTGATCCGGTGCAGGAACCGGGCAAGACGCGGGCAAAGTGGGGAGGCTTCATTGAGGATGTGGATCGGTTCGATCCGCTCTTTTTCAGGATTTCGCCGCTGGAAGCAGAGCGCCTTGATCCACAGTTGCGAATCCTGCTGGAAACCACGTGGGCGGCGATCGAAGATGCTGGTTATGCGCCGGGTACGCTGTCCGGCACACGGACCGGTGTTTTTGTGGGCGTGACGACGAGCGATTACAAAGAGGCGTGGAGCCGGGTTGACGACCTGGGTGACTCTTCCATGCTCTTCTCATTTGCCTTGCCCAACCGCATCTCCTACCTGCTGAATCTCCACGGGCCGAGTGAGCCGATTGACACAGCCTGTTCAAGTTCGCTCGTGGCTATTCATCGCGCTGTGGAAAGCATCCGACAGGGGAGTAGCGAACAGGCTCTGGTGGGTGGGGTTAATGTCATTCTCCGTCCCAACATCGCCATTGCTTCGAGTGAGTCGGGGATGCTGTCCGACGTGGGGCGTTGTAAAACCTTTGATGCCAGTGCGGATGGTTATGTTCGTAGCGAGGGTGTCGGCGTCGTCTTGCTGAAACCCCTCCGCCGAGCATTGGCTGATAACGACCACATTTATGGAGTAATTCGGGGGAGCGCGGAGAATCACGGCGGCAAGGCGAGTACGCCGACAGCTCCCAATCCTGTTGCGCAGCAGGCGTTGCTGGTGGATGCATATACGCGAACCGGGATTGATCCGCGGACGGTGAGCTATATCGAGGTGCATGGTACTGGCACGGAGCTGGGTGATCCCATCGAGTTCAACGGGCTGCGGGGGGCATTCGAAAGGCTTTATCGAGAGCGAGGTTTGGAGGTGCCGGCAGAGCCTCATTGTATCCTTGGATCGGTGAAGACCAATATCGGGCATACGGAGGCGGCGGCGGGCATTGCCGGCCTGATTAAGGTGCTGTTGATGATGCAGCATCGTCTGGTGCCCGGGAATTGTCATTTGCGAAGCCAGAATCCGTACCTCAAAACGGAGGGTACACCCTTCCGGCTGGCCCGCAATACCGAGGCCTGGGAACGGTTGAGGGATGAGCGGGGATACGAAGTGCCGCGTCGCGCCGGAGTAAGCAGTTTCGGTGTTGGTGGGACCAATGTTCATGTCGTGTTGGAGGAATTCCCTCAGTCGGTTGAGCCGGAGCCTGCCAATGGTGATCCCGCAGTCATTGTCTTGTCAGCACGGAACGAAGAGCGTTTGCGTCTATCAGCCGCCAACCTGCTGAGGTCTATTCACGGCTCAATGTCTTTACAGTCGCTTGCCTACACGCTTCAGGTCGGCCGAGAGGCCATGGCCACGCGTCTGGCGTTTGTTGCCGCGTCAATGGCCGATGTGGAGGCCGCCCTGCGTGCCTATCTGAATGGCGAGGAGGCTCCCGGGCGTGTCCGATCCGGGTGTGTCACGCACGCTCCTGACGAAGAGATGCCGGCCGTTGATCCAACGACCACGGCGCTGTCAGACGTCGCCTCGGCCTGGGTCCGTGGGGCCAAAGTTGATTGGGTGGCACTTTATTCGGGCTATTCAGGGAGAAGGCCGAAGCGGTTGAGTCTGCCCGCGTATCCTTTTGCGCGGGAGCGGTATTGGTTGCCAATCAGCGAAGGAGAACCGCGAGAGACAAGCAAAGCAGAATTGCCAGAGGAGCGCGTGCCGGGGGACGATCAGCTCTTGTATCTTCCGGGATGGAAGTACTGCCCGGTTGTCTCTCCCACTTTGCAGACGCCTGGTCGCCTGATCATCGTCGCACCGGCCCGAACCGGGAACATCGCAAAAGCCTTACGAGAATACTGTGAAAAACGTGCTTGCACGACATTTGTCGTGACGGTTGCTGATGAAACCCGCGAGCTGGCTCCGCGAGTGTGGACCTGTGGACGGGACGACCGCGATGGGTTTGCTCGCTGTTTGGCGGCGGCAGGCGATGTCGATGGATTTGTGTATATTTCCGATTACGACGCTTCGCCGGACTTACCGGAGTTAGATGACGCCGATTGGCGACGGAGTGGGCAGGAGCACGAAACCCAACTCCTGCGCCTGGTTCAGACCCTTGCTCGTCTGCGGTCAACCGTTACCGTGCAGGGTTATGTGGTCCGACTGACAGATGAAGAGCGGGGTAATCCGCACGGTGGAGGACTCGCTGGATTAACATACGCGATTGCACAGGGCAGCCATCGCTTTGCGATGCGGAACCTTGAGGTGCCCATCCCTGATATCACCGACGCCGACTCCCGCGAGGTGGTGCTCGATGCGCTATGGCGTGAGCCTGCGTCTGATCGCGGAGAAGTCGTGCGGCTG
Organism: uncultured Chloroflexota bacterium; assembly: GCA_903879975.1. Lineage (GTDB taxonomy): Bacteria > Chloroflexota > Anaerolineae > Caldilineales > Caldilineaceae > Caldilinea. Next base: position 17,704 of record CAIRNL010000584.1, read on the forward strand.
TCTGCGGTGGGGAGGTATGAGCAGGTTTTCCTGCCGTGGGAGGGAGTGCTGCCTGACGGCCTCTCTTCAATTCGTCAGGGAGGCGTCTATGTTCTGATTGGCGGGAGTGGCACGGTTGGACGCGTGTTGACGCGATATTTGCTGAGCCGCTATGGCGCAAGCGTGATTTGGGTGGGACGTCGTCCCGAAGCTGATGTGGCGCCATTGTTGGATGAGGCGGCGAGGTACGGAGCACGGCCGCTTTATCTGCAGGCTGATGTGACGTCACTCGTGCAGATGCAGCAAGTCGCGAGGCGAGTGCAGGAGATCTGTCCGGATGTCCACGGGGTGATCTTCTCCGCCGTGACATTTGATCCTGAAAATGCGGTCCTGGTTACGACTGAAGAAGCTTTCGATGCGGTAGTGCAGGTAAAGGCGGCGGGCAGTTTCGCCTGCTACACGGCTTTCCGCAATGTCGGGCTGGATTTCATGTGCTTCTTCTCCTCAAGCCAGGCATTCGCCTTTTCCGGTGCTTCGCGATATGCGGGATATGCTGCCGCGATCACCAGTGCCGATCAACTGGTGCGGACATTACAACAGCGATCGCTGTTTCCCATTGGCATCATCAATTGGGGTTTTTGGCGGTCGTCCGTGGAGCAGGTGGTACTTGGAGATCATTTGCGGGCCCTGGATGACGCCGAGGGCATGCAGTGTTTCGAGCAGTTTATCTGGTCGTTGCAGCAGGGGCAGCTTCGGCAGAGTCTCTGTTTGCGGACATCTCCGGAAGTTCGCGAGGTCATGCAGGTATCGAACCTCGATCGTGTCGTGCTGGCTGCGGAGAGTTCGTTGAGGACGGAGCGACTGGCTGTGCCGCTAACGATGCTGTCAGCAGATGCTGCCAGCATCCAAAGCAAGCTGGCAGATCTCGATGATGCCATCCTGTCGTTGCTAGCCGCGGTGGCGGCAAATCTCAAGGTGCGGCCGGTCTCTCCACTTGACCGATGGTGGCAGGTAACGCAACGGATGATTGCCAGGAGGAATGAGCACGGCGTTTCGCCGGAGCAGGCCTGGCAGGCATGGAAAGAGACGCGGCACAGATTCGCCGCGGATGCGGCCTTGTCAGCGATGAGTGCGCTGGTGGAAGTCTGTGTGCAGGCGCTTCCGCGCGTTTTACATGGCGATGTTGCGGCAACGGAGATTCTTTTTCCCAATGGGAGCCTGGCACAAGTTGAATCTGTCTACCTCAATCATCCGGCAGGATCGTATTTTGAGCAGGTGATTGGGCGTGTGATCGCTGCACTATTCGAGGGTGAGTCCGGGATTGCCGGCGATGTCAGGTTCCTGGAGCTTGGAGCGGGAACAGGTGGGTTGACAACAGTGGTGCTGCCCCGGTTGCAACCGTATGCAAGCCGCATTGAGCAGTATCTGTTTTCCGACATCTCGGAAGCTTTCCTGAGGCGTGCTCACGAGACCTTCGCGGCGACGCACCGTTACCTCGATGTGGCACACGTGAACGTGGAGGAGCCACTTGATGAGCAGGGGATTGCCCCTGGATCCTTTGATGTCGTTCTGGCGTCGAACGTTTTTCATGTGGCCCGGGATATCCGGCAGGCCGTGCGGCATGCGAAATCCGCGCTTCGGCGTCACGGTGTATTGATGTTTGTCGAGATGAGCGCGCAGACGGCGTTTGCTCATGTGACGTTCGGGCTGCTGGATGGCTGGTGGCGAAGCCAGGATCCGGAGGTGCGCATGCCAAACTCCCCGGGATTGAGTCCCGCGATGTGGGAGAGGGTGCTGCGCGAAGAAGGCTTCGAACTGATCACATTTCCTGCTGCGCCGGGACATGGCCTGGGTCAGCAGGTTGTGATGGCGGTGAGCGATGGGGTGATTCGTTGTTCCACCACTCACCCGGACGAGAAGCTCCTGAGCGCGAAAGATGACCAAATCATCTTTGCGACTGCGGACGTCCAACCGGCTGCGCCCATTGCGGCAACCCCGAAGTCGAGAGGGCATCAGGCCATGGTCGAGCCCGTGATTGTCGAGGCGCTCTGCCAATCGCTCAAGCTGCAGCCTCGTGATGTTGACCGCAATCTGCCGTTTTCGGACTATGGCATTGACTCAATCCTGGGAATTCGTTTCATCAAGGATGTGAGCAAGGCCCTGGGGGTAAGCCTCAGCACCGCCGTAATCTTTGATCATACTTCGGTGGCGCGCCTCGCCTCACATATTGTCGAGACTTATGCTGAGACATTGGCAGAGGCTGCACTTCCCCTGACTGCCGCTGCTCACTCTTCACACTCTGTCCAAAGGCAGGACGCGCCAAAGCAACACAAGCTGAACGGTTGGCATGGCCCGACGCCTTCTCCGCACTCCGGGCAATCTCAACCTCCAGCCCGGCTTTCTGCCCAGTCTCCGCCCAAATTGCTGAATAGGCGCGAAGACGATGTCGCGATTATCGGGATTTCCGGCCAGTTTCCGGGCGCGAAGGATGTCGCCGGCTTCTGGGACCTTTTGGTGAGCGGGCGTGATGGTGTCACGGATTTCACCGACGGCGATCTGGTGGCAAGGGCAGGAGTGCTGGCAGGCAGGGATTGCTTCGATCCATTGTTTTTCAATTTGTCGCCGCGGGAAGCGAATTCGATGAATCCGCATCAACGGCTGATCCTGCAAGAGGGTTGGAAAAGCCTGGAGGACGCAGGGTATAACCCCAAGGCATTGGATGGCGAGCGCGTGGCCTTGTTCATTGGCGCCGAGCCAACGGGCTATATGCACGAATCCTTCACCGGTGCCTCGGATGCGATTATCGCTTCGCGATTGTCCTATTACCTGAACCTCAAAGGTCCGGCAATGGTCGTCAACACGGGCTGTTCCTCCTCCGGTGTTGCCCTCCATTTGGCTTGTGAAAGCCTGCGGCGTGGCGAAGCGACGATGGCCCTCGCCGGTGGCGTCTATGCCGCGATCAATGGCGAAACGCTGGCAATGCTCTCCAGGATCGGCATGTTGTCGTCTTCAGGGCGATGCGCGACCTTTGACGCCTCGGCGGACGGCACGGTCTTTTCCGAAGGCGTCGGTGTGGTGGTCTTGAAACGCCTGGCTGATGCCGAGCGTGATGGTGATGCCATTTATGGGGTCATCGAAGGCAGCGGCATCAATCAGGACGGTGCTTCCAATGGCATTACCGCACCAAATGGTGCGGCCCAGGAGTCGCTGATCAGCGACGTCTACAAACGGTTTGGTATCGCTCCGGAGAGTATCAGCTATGTCGAAGCGCACGGGACCGGAACGTCGCTTGGGGATCCGGTGGAAGCGAATGCGCTCGTGCGCGCGTTCAGAAAGTTTACGGATCGCCAGGCATTCTGCGCTCTGGGTAGTGCCAAAGCTCACGTCGGACATACATCAGCCAGTTCCGCAATCGTCGGCTTGATCAAGGTCTTGTTATCAATGAAGCACAAGACCCTGCCCGGCCTGCTTCATTTCAAGACGCTGAACCCGGTGATTCAACTGGACGGCTCCGCGTTTTTCATTCCCACAGAGGTTACACCCTGGCACCCGGCTGGTGGAAGCATTCGTCGGGCCGCCATTAGTTCGTTTGGGCATAGCGGGACCAACGCCCACGTGGTGGTGCGTGAGCATGCCCGGATCACAGATGTGGCCGGGGATGTGGAGGCTGCAGTGCCTTGCCTTGTTCCGCTTTCTGCCAAAAGCGAGATGCAGCTACGCGCCAGTGCGGAACGATTGCTCAGTACCCTGGACAGAGAATCAGGATGGAATTTGCGCCGCATTGCCTGCACGCTACAGGTCGGGCGTGAGGCAATGAACGAACGTGTTGCGTTTCTTGCCCGCGACATTGAAGAACTGAAAGATCTGCTCCGGGGCTTTCTCGCTGGTGAGGCGAGACAGAAGATGATGTGGCGGGGTGAGGCCGCTAACCGCACCGCCAATGATCTGATTCCTGGCGACGATGACATGGCGCTTCTGGTGGAGCAGTGGCTGCACAAGGGGCAACTGGATCGCCTGGCTCAAAGCTGGTGTCGAGGTCTGACCGTCGATTGGAGTCTCCTCTACGGTGAGGAGCGTCCCTCTCGCGTCCATTTGCCGACCTATCCTTTTCTGGAAGATCGCTATGGCCTGACACACCCACCGCGACGCGGGTACGGGACAGTGGGCGCCAGCGACCCGATTCTCCCGCAGAGTGCGATTGACGACCCACCAGGTCGTGACCGTTCCCTCCCGCATGTCGGCGTCAGTCCCGAGCCGGACCTGCTGTTTTTTGAAGAGCAGTGGAGAGCGTGCTCCCCCCCCGTTCCGGCAGCCATTCCGCAAGGTGTGGTGGTCTGCCGGGTGACGGATGAAGCAACACGCCGGTCGTTTCAGGAATGTGCCGGCGCTGCCACACTGATTTTCGTTGGCGACGAGGTGGAGCACGCAACTGATACCCTGTTGGCGATTGAGCGGGAGTATGGCGCGATTGATGGAATCATTGATGCTCGAACCCTGGGAAATGAGCAATGCTGTCGTGATCTCTCCTCCCTCGCAGGGTTGGTGCAGGCGTTGGCGGCTCTGGAAACTGCTCCTCGACGATTGTTATTGATTGGGGCAGCCAGCGACGTCTTGACGCAGTGTTATGCGGAATCGTGGGTTGGCTTTGAACGATCGTTGCCGCGGGTGCTTCCCTTGCTGGCGGTTGGAGTTGTCGTGGGAACCCCGTCGGTCGAGCAGGTCTGGGCAGAGTACGCAGGGTTGCTGACTTCATTGTCGGTTCGCTATCAGCGCGGAGAGCGGCAACGTTTGCAGGTGGTGGAGGCAGAGATCGGGCAACGGCAGGAGGCGCTGCAGGTGCCAGACACCATCCTCATCACCGGCGGGTGCCGGGGCCTGGGATGGCTTTTCGCAGAGTACTTTGCCCGGCAGCATGCCGGTCTCGGTCTTGTCCTGGTGGGACGCTCCGCATTGACGGCGGACCAACGGCAGAAGATCGCTGGTTTGGAAGCGGACGGCCATCGGGTGGTGTACCTGCAAGCGGATGTGTCGGATGCCAGGGCAATGCAGGAGGGAATCTCACGCGCAAAAACTGTTGTCGGGCCGATTCGTGCGGTGATTCATGCGGCAGGTGTGGGCGATGCCCGGTCAGTTCTGGAAAAGGATCGGATCAGCTTTGAGCAGGTGCTGGCTCCCAAGGTGCAAGGCGCGTTAGTGCTCGATGAGGTGTTGCGCCATGAACCGCTGGCCTGGACGTGCTACTTTTCGTCAACGTCGGCGGTTCTCGGGGATTTTGGGAGCTGTGATTATGCGGTCGCCAATCGGTTCCTGATGGCCTATGCGCAGCACCGGACCCGGCGGGGATTGCCCGGGAAAACACTCTCCATTCAATGGCCGCTGTGGGATGCGGGGGGGATGGGGTTTGCGGATGCCGCTGATCGCGCTCGCTACCTTGCCGCAACAGGTCAATGCGCGCTGGATTCGGCGACGGGGTTTGCAGCCTTCGAACAGGCATGGCAGGCGCAGGGAAGAACGCAGGCGATGATCCTCGTCGGTGAACGCGAGGCGCTGCTGCGCCTGGCCAACAGAGCGCAGGGTGCACGGCCAGGGGTGCACGAACTGCCCGTTAAGCAAGGAGGGCAGGTTCAGCCAGTGCCGGAAGAGATTGAGGAGGCCCTGGCGCGGACGTTGATGGAACAAGTCGGTCGAGTCCTGGGGATTTCTCCGGAAGAGCTGCACACCAACTCCAATCTGGCCAATCTGGCCAATCTGGCCAATCTGGCCAATCTGATGGATGTCGGGTTTGATTCCATCGGATTGATCGAGCTGGCAAGCACGTTGAGCAAGCATTTCGGCTGGGCGATTAAGCCGACCATTTTCTTCGGACACTCTACTTTGTCCGCGTTACAGACCTGCCTTCTTCAACAATTTGGCGAGAAACTTGTAGCGTTTTACAGAACGCCGAGTGTCGCAGACCAGGCGAATGAGAGACGCAGTGACAGAGAGCCGGAGAAACAGAGCGAAGGAGTGACGGAGCGACCGCAGAGACAAGCGGTTCTCCCCATCTCCGTGGGGGGTGACGCCGGCAGTTTACTGGAGCCAATCGCCATCATAGGGATGAGTGGACGCTTCCCGCAGGCGCGTGATGTGGATGCGCTGTGGCAGATTCTGGCGGAAGGACGCGACGTTGTCGAGCCGGTGCCGCTGAATCGCGTGCCGACCATCACGACCATCACGACCACCACCACTGGGCAATCGAGGGTCGCTCCCGATCTGTGGAGTGGCCTGGTGCCGGGGGTCGCGGAGTTTGATCCGCTGTTCTTTGAGTTGTCGCCCGCGGAAGCGGAAACCATGGATCCGCGCCAGCGGCTGCTTTTGCAAGAGGCGTGGCGCGCGTTGGAGAACGCAGGCATCGGTCCGAAAGTACTGCGAAAGTCGCGTGTGGGGATGTTCGTCGGTGTCGAGGAAGGTGATTATGCGCAGTTCGAGGCCGGCGGCAGCATCACGGCCAATCATACAGGAGTGCTGGCCGCACGGCTGGCCTATTTCCTGGATCTGCGTGGCCCGGCCATGGCGATCAACACTGCCTGCTCCTCGGGGTTGGTGGCGCTGCACCAGGCGGCACAGAGCATACGGATGGGAGAGTGCGATATTGCAATCGCCGCGGGTGTGAATCTGATCCTGCGTCACGAGGCTTTTGTCGGCTTGCGCGATGCGGGCATGCTGTCGCATGTGGGACGAGTGCGCGCCTTTGATCAGGATGCCGATGGGATGGTTCCAGGAGAAGCGGTTGCGGTCGTCGTTTTGAAGCGCCAATCTGCGGCCCTCGCTGATGGGGATCCCATTCAGGCGCTGTTGCGAGCCAGTGGCGTCAATTATGACGGCAAAACCAACGGCATCACGGCACCGAGCGGTGTCGCTCAGGCTGCGCTGATTGCCGACACCTATCGCCGTTTCGGCATCTCTGCCGGCGACATCGAGCACGTGGTCACTCACGGAACGGGCACACGACTTGGCGATCCCGTGGAGGCACAAGCCCTGCAGGACGCATTTCGTCAATTCACAGACCAGCGTGCCTTCTGTGCACTGACTTCAACCAAGAGCAACCTCGGCCATACTTTTGCGGCCTCCGGCCTGGTTAGCGTCATTACCCTGGTCGAGGGAATGAAGCATGGGGTAATTCCGGCCTCGCTGCATTGCGAGCAGGAAAATCCCTTCATGGCCTGGGACGAAAGTTCGTTCTATGTCAACAAAGAGCACCGCGCCTGGCCCGCGCCAATCGGACGAAACCGTCTGGGAGCGGTCAGTGCATTTGGGATGAGCGGCACGAACGCTCACGTGGTGATCGAAGAAGCTCGCACTGTATCGGCTTCAGGCCCGGCTCTGCCAGTGTATGTTTTGCCGCTTTCAGCCAGGACGCCGGAGGCGTTGCGAGAGATGGCCACGAACCTGGCGCGGATACTTGATGATTCGGAGTTGGCCGCAGGGCAGCTCGCCGGGCTTGCGTACACGCTGCAAGAGGGGCGGCACGCCTTTGCACATCGGTTGGCGGTGGTGGTTCGCGATGCGGTGCATGCGGCTGAGGTGTTGCGTGCGTTTGCCTCAGGCCAAAAGCGGGCCGAAGTGGTGACGGGTGTGGTGGCGCGCGATTTTGTTGAGCAGAAGGCCATGCGACGCATTCTCGATGGGTTGGCGACGGGGGCCACTGCGAACCATGGCGTGGCAGACCAAGTTCTGTACGCTGAGAATATGGCGGCGCTCGCTGCCTTCTTCTGCCAGGGGTACGCGATCCCCTGGGACAAATTGTATGACGGCCAGACGCCGCGCAAGGTCGTCGCGCCCGGGTATCCCTTCGCCCGTGAAATCTATTGGCCGGCGATCGGTGGGCAGCGCCTTGCCGATTCGGCTGAAGTTCCCGAGGTGCCTGCAGGGTTCGCTCTCTGCCGCGCCGTGTCGCAGGTTCGCGCGGACGGTTCGTTGGCAGAACGTGCGGTTGATTACCTTCCCATTCGATGCGGGGAGTCGGGGCTTGAACCGTGGAAACAGCAGGGCCTTTATGTTGTTTGCGGGCCACGCGACGGGATGGTCGTCGCGTGGGAGCACTGGATAAAGGCTCGCGTGGACGCGCAGGTCGTCTGGCTTGATACCAATCTGCAACGGAGCGGTTTACAAGATGCAGTCGCCGCAGTGCAGATGGCAAAAGGACCGCTGCAAGGCCTGGTCTACACGGGTTCCGATCAGGATTGGGCACAGGTCATTCAGGAGGTTGCCAACCGTTTTTGCAGTGGCACCGCGATTCTGCCGGGACGCCAATTCACTCCAGGTTCCATCGATCCATGGAACTGCTATTTCCTGAGGACCACCTCTGAGACTGCAACGGCGTGGACAACGGTTTTGCCAGACCGCGGGCTGTATCCGGTAATTGGCGAAGTGACCCTCCTGGATGATCGCTGCGAGCAGTTGAAGCGGCACGATCTCGTCCAGTCTCGCGAGATCGAGCGTGTCCTGGCAGACCTCGTGTGGGCGACGCTGCTGGAGGTGGGCGTCTTTCGTAAGAGGCAGATGACGGATGTATACACCTTGATTGATTCCATGTACCATCGCTGGCTGGACGATCTCGTGGTGACGTTTGTCAGGCAAGAGCGACTTGCGCGCGAAGGGGATCGCCTGGTGGTTCTGCGCGAAGGGCCGGCACTGGCTGGCTTGTGGAAAGAGTGGGAGCAGGCGAAGGAGCAATGGGATCAGAAAGCTGCAGTGACCCTGGTGGAAGCGTGCGTCCGCGCATTGCCACGAATCCTGGCCGGGCATCAGCCCCCGGAAGAGGTGCTGTTTCCACAGTCTTCAGTTCATCTTGTCGAAGACGCCCACAAGGGGAGTCCCGTCGCCGATTTTTATAACGAGATTCTGGCTGAGTCCCTGCTGGCGAACCTGGCGCAACGTGTTGCGATGGATCCTGCTACCAGAGTTCGCATTCTGGAGGTTGGGGCCGGCACCGGAGCAACGACTGCCACGCTGCTCAGGAAACTGTCACCCTATGCGGCAAATATCGAGGAGTATGCCTACACGGATGTTTCCAAGGCATTCCTGTTCCACGCCGAGGAGCAGTACCAGCCCGCAAACTCCTTTCTGCGAACAGCGATCTTCGATGTTGAACAGCCGCTCGCCGGGCAGGGGATCGCGTTCGGTCACTACGACTACGTAGTCGCGACCAACGTGTTGCATGCAACGCGACAGATTCGCGTGACGCTCCGCAATGTGAAGGCAGCATTGGCTCGTGAGGGTACCGAGGTTGCGCTTTCGACCTCGCCTACTCAGTTTGCAGCATTTTTAACGGAAGATGAAAAATTCTGGGGGCGACTTGTAAAATCGGCAGGAGTCAATGTAGATTGAGATTCAAGGAATA
>CAIRNL010000585.1 GCA_903879975.1 uncultured Chloroflexota bacterium
AACGCATGCGTGCAGGAAGTCGTCAGCAGGACCCGCGGCACCTCGAGCATCCGTTCTAGATATCCATGGCATTTTGCCGTAAAGGAGCTGTCTCCCGCCACGTATCCGTTCTCAATCGCCTGAGACAGGTACGCCAGTTCTGCTCCGGCAACGGTAGGTCGGTTGAATGGGATCTTCACGACTGGACTGTTAGACACAAGTCACCTCCATGCAGACATCTCGTCAGTTCCGAGTCTCAGTTGTAGCACCTCGCGTCACACCACAGAATGCCTCTCGAATGACTGCCGGACAGTACAGGCGATGGAACGCAGCAAAATGGACAACACGCCGCGATTGATCAAGTAGGCAGGATGATTTGCCAATGACTGCAATACGATCTTGGGCACCTGGCGATGTTCGCCTGCCTGGTATTTCTGAAATGCACGATTCACGCTGTAAGAAGATCGAAGCCTCTGTGCTGCAGCACGACCGCCGACTGTCGCCAGCTGCACGGCAAGCGCATTCATCCTGCTGTATGCAGCGGCAGAGCCAAACGCAACCTCACAGTTGATCAGATGGTGCGTTAAAAATTGAATAAATAGCTCATCGATCTCAGCATGCAGTTCAGCGGCACGCATCAAATGACGCTGCCCCACATCAGGGCGATCCCAGATTACAGCGCGCGCGCCCCGCCAGAGATAGCCGCGTGCGACCGCCCAGTCGTATTGAGCAGCAAGCCAGGTCATTTCCAGTGGGAATTGGGAGAGCATGCGGCGCAGCAAAATCTCATGATCCAGGTTTTCATCCGCAACGCTCTCCATCATCAGGAAACCCATCAGTTCACATGGATTCCCCTCCAAGGTGGAAAAGTCGATGCGGGCCAAATTGCAGATTGACGCCTGCGCCAGTTCAGTCTCTTCTTGGAGCAGAGCCAGAGAGACAATCACCATCAAATGATGCTTGATCGCCGTATCCTGGATGGCGATCGCTTCCGCTGGGCAACGCGGATCGGCGAAAATCGCTTCTTGTGCCCTTGCCACGTCACGGAGGCGCTGAGCCAGATTCTTGCGTCCGCGCCCTGAATGGTAACGGCGATAATTGAGCACCTGGTCGACCGATGCAAACTTGCAGCCGGCCAACGCCAACCGACAAGGGAAATCCGTGTCTTCGGCGCTCCCCATCGCCGGATCAAACAAGCCCACCTGCAAGGCCCAATCTCGGCGCATCACCATGTCGCTTGGTGCAAACGGAAAACCAAGCAGTAAATCCACAAGATTCACTGCCAAAGGAGGGCGCCAGATCTCTCGCACAGTGCGGCTCGAATGATTGAGTTCAAAACGAGCATTATAGGTGACACCAACCTCTTCATGATTCAACAAGAAATCGACATGCGCCTTCAGCTTGTGCGGATGAAAGAAGTCATCTGCATCCAGTAAGGCGATGATTTCGCCGGCAGAAGCCTCGATTCCCGTATTTCTCGCTGCGGACAATCTACGGTTCTCTGGGTGAACGATCAGTTTCACCCGCCGATCCTTGAATTGACTGACGACTTCCGCCGTGTGATCCAGCGAAGCATCGTCGACCACAATGATCTCAAAATTTGGGTAAGTCTGCGCAAGCACGCTGCGGATGGCCTCTCCGACAAACTCGGCTTGGTGATAGGCAGGTATGACGACACTGACGAGCGGACGACGCATGGGCACGCACCCTAGACAATGTCGGCGAATTGAGATTCAACGCGCCGGAAAAACCAGACACCGCAAATCAATATCAGCAGCGCTCCAATCGCCGAGAGAAGAAGTTCGGCCCCAGGGAGTCGGTCATACAGCAGTATTTCTCGATAGGCTACGATGATGCCCGCCATTGGATTCAAAAAATACAGGGCGCGCCATTCCTCCGGCACCGTCGAGACAGGGTAGATGACAGGAGAAGCATAGAACCAGATCTGCAGCAAGAGTCTTAGAAGCGGGTCTACATCGCGGTAGAAGACATTCAACGCCGCGCATCCCAGCCCAAGGCCGAGGATCAAAGCGAGCTGGATGGCCAAAATAACAGGCAGAAACAGTAGACCACTGATACTCACCGGCATGTGGTACACAAGCACGAGCAGCGCCAGCAAGAACGCCGAGACCCCGAAATCGACCAGCCTGGCCAACAGGGCAGCGATCGGCAGCGCCTCGCGTGGGAAGTAGATTTTTGTCACTAGATTCATGCTCTGCACTAGAGACGTCGCCATGTCAGGCAGCGACATGGCCAGTAACGTCCACGGTACAACTGCCGTGTAAGAGAACAGAACATATGGCACACCGCCGGTATCCACTGGGACAAAAAGCGTAAAGACCAGCGTGAAAACGGCAACCGTTGCGACAGGCTGAACGATCGCCCAGAGCCACCCCAGAACAGACTGTTGGTAGCGCCCTCGGATCGTTCGTTCCGTCCATGCCCAAACCAGATCGCGTGTTTCGATCCATGCACGAGCGTAGGTAGTCACTGGAAAGCCTCGGCAGAAATCACAATTGACGAGCCGTATGCGCGGCACATGCTTGCTCTTGTCGCCATCTTCGTACAGGTTCAAAAACGCCATCGTGGGCTTCACGACCTTCCACACGATTCACCACCTCAAACCATTCTGAATGGCCGCTTGCCAGACCATCGCTGTCGTTTGCATCCATGATCCAGGCAACTGCATAGTAAGTTCCACCAAACAACTGAATCGGATCCAATACCACTGAAACCGTCCCTTTTCCCCGCTCGAAGCTTAGGGGAAATTCGTCCAAATGCGTGCGCACAATGAAGCAAGATAGGCCATCGGAACGGTAGACACGCAGCAACACATTGGCCTTTCCGAGGTTTCGATACGCAACATAGTTCACGCGAAATTCGACCAGTTCGTGACAATGAACCTTGTGCACCGATTGGCCCGCGCCATCCAGAGTCTCGATCTTCGTCACTTCAATGTCAGTACCGGCGCCAGCCGATCGTACGTCTTCTGCATATAACTGAAGTCCACGCCTACGATCCAACTCACGATGATAGCTGTCGATGACCGATCCTGCGCTTCCACGTTGCTGGACGACACCCTGTTCCAGATACAACGCAGTGTCACAGACGGCCTTGACCAGCCCCATATCGTGCGACACAAAGATCAAGCTGGTGCCACTATGGAGCAGTTCCTGAATGCGTCCGATGCACTTCTGCCGAAATGCGGCATCCCCGACCGCAAGCACCTCATCCACCAGCAAGATGTCAGGCTCGATACACGAGGCAACGGCAAAACCAAGCCTGACCGTCATTCCCGACGAGTAGCGCTTCAGCGGCGTCTCAATGAATTGCTCCAGTTCTGAGAAAGCCACGATCTCATCATAACGTCTTGCAACTTCCTTGCGACTCAACCCCAGGATCGTGCCATTGAGGTAGATATTCTCGTGCCCCGTCAAGTCCGGATGAAACCCGGCGCCCAACTCAATCAACGCAGAGAGTTTTCCATTTACCTCCACCCGACCTGAAGTCGGCACCGTTATTCCGGCAAGAAGCTTCAGAATCGTAGATTTGCCGGCACCATTCGGGCCGACCAGGGCGAGAGATTGGCCTTGCTGCAATTCAAATGTCACGTCATGGATCGCCCAGAAACGACTGGCGGCAGCAGGTCGATCTGATGCTCGAAGCGCCACCCGTCTGAACCAACTGGACAGCATCGCTGGAACGCTAGTGCGCGTCAGACCGAGATGATAGAGTTTGGATACATTCGAAAACCGTATCACGGGCACCATCCACGATCTCCTCGTTCGCTGAGCGTTTCTCCAGTAGACGATACGCCAACGCCTGAACGGATTGCAGCTTTCGGAGCGGTCTGATATCGTCCGTGCTGGCCATCACAGCCCGATAGGCCTGATCCACCTGGCTCATATCCAACCAGTCCCCAAGCTGTGGTCTGGCTTCATCGATTGGCCAGAGTGCAGCTCTGCCCGTTACCTGAACACAGTCCATGTCCATTCTGAGTGGCTTTTCTTTGAATCCACGCAAAACCCCAAGGTCCGCCAGCGCCGGCAACAGCTTCACAAGACGTCGCTTCATCAAATAGCGCCCCGTCACTATGAATGGATCACTGGAGTAAGAACCAGGGATTGTCGAGACACGTCCGTAGTAGCGATGGTAGACATCAACCAACAGACGTCTATTGTCGCGGGCTGCTCTCGGAAGTGACATACAGAAACGGGCATAATCCCGATCCAGAAAGGGTGTCACTACCCCGCGCCAATAATCGCACAGAGTTGCCTGAAAATTCGTGAAAAGCCTTTGACGACTCCAAAGCTCAAAGAAGGACTCGCGACTATGCTGGGTACCTCGCAACCACGTGAACTCGCGCTTCAGCAACCCGGCAATTTCCTCAATATCTGCATCGATTGGGTTCTTCAGCAGTGCGGCAACCGCAGAAACTGGCCAGTGCTCCAACCATTCATCGTAAATCTGGTGTCTTGCAGTCCGAGAAAAGCTCATTCTTGAACTATTAGAGAGCGAATCTCCCAGATAACCTGACACAACAGGAGCGATTGGCTCATGCTGGATGGCATCCAGAAATGACATCTGGTACATTCCATGGAAATGGATGGAGCTGCCAAACCAATCGGCCCACTGACGGGTATATTTGAGCAGGTAATCGCTGCCCAAATCGATCCATTTCCATGGGATATTGACAGCTCTGGCAATCTGTTGCGAGTAGACGACGTCAGTCGTGTTGCGCTCGCCCCAGGCATACGCATTGAGGTTGACGCCAAGATCAGCACCCACCACTGCAATCAGCCGTGAGTCGAGACCAGAAGACAAAGGCAGAATCCAGGTATGCTGTGTCTTCAGCACACGGGCAATCGCCTGATAGGACAACTCGTGCATCTCATCGACCAGGTCATCCCAGCCGGTCTCCCATCGCTTATCGCTTGGTTCCACGGTCCAGAGTCGCTTCCAATGGAAACCCTGACCATTCCATTCGACAAATGAATCGGCGGGCACGACTTTCATCCCTTCAAACAGCGTCCAGTCTGAAAGGTAGTGCCCATTCACAAGCAGCGAAACCAACGCCGGCCGATAGATGTCATCTGCAGAAAAATTCGCACCGGCCACAACGACAGGTTCGATCGTGCTGGCAATGCGTCCCTTGCCAATCTGCGCATAGAAAACAGGAATACTACCTACCCAGTCGTTCCACATTCGCCACTCTTCTCCGTCTGCACTGATCCAGAGGAGAACCACACGGCCATCCCAAGGCAACTCAAATTCATCGGGCAGGCGCACGGCTGCCAGGCGATCCTGCACTTGTGCCCATGTATACGTTCCAAACGGCGAGCCAGCCAGGGCGAGTATGGCGCCATCGGGAAGTATGTGCACCCATTCGGAGAGATTCCCATGCCCCCAGAAACTGACCTGCGATGTACCGATCGAGATGGACAGACGGCTCAAGTGTGCGAAATCATCCAACACCCTAGATTCGGCTTGCGTAGCTGCCCGAACGTTTTCTGGGTACAAACCCACACTCACTGTAAAGCCAACGATGGCGTTCATTGCTCATCTTCCCTGCCCTGGCTGACTCTGCATCAGAATGGCTGAGAGAAACACAAAACGCGCAAACGGCGCCTGCCAACTTGCGCCAATCCGACTGCCTATTGCGTCATGCAATGGATCAGCAGTGCATTCAGAAGGCTCCCAACAGCAACGAAGTCGTACAGCGCTGCGATGCCAGCGCATGATAAGACGCACAGGCTCATACCCTTGGGCAACACCCCTTCCTCTTGGATGCCACGCCTGCTGAATCCAAGGAGCCGATAAGCCAAGGCCTGTATAGACTGCAGTTTTCTCAGTGGCCTGATATCTTCTTCGTTTTCAATCGTCAAACGGTACGCGCGATCTAATTGCTCAACATCAATCCAGCCGGCCAAATGCTCCCTTGCT
>CAIRNL010000586.1 GCA_903879975.1 uncultured Chloroflexota bacterium
ACCCCCTGCCTGGCCGAGCTGGTCGTGCTGGGTGTGTTGCGTGTGGTGGCGTTTCTCTACGTCGTCAGCCTGCTCACTTTGACCACCACCGCGTCGTATCTGACCCACGGCATCGAGATTCTGCTCTCGCCCTTGCAGCGCGTCGGACTGCCGGTGCACGAGTTTGCTCTGGCCAACATGATTGCACTGCGCTTCATCCCCACGCTGGCTGAGGAACTCGAACGCACGGCCAAGGCGCAGGCCAGCCGTGGCGGCGACTTCGGCAGTGCGCCGTGGTACCGGCCCGACATCATGGCGCGTGCCCGGCTTCCGTTGATCATCCCGCTTTTTGTCAATGCTCTGCGCCGCGCCGAGGATCTGGTGCTGGCGATGGAGGCGCGCTCGTATGTCGGTGGCAAGGGGCGCACGAAGTTTGTCGAATTACACTTGGGCGGCACCGGCTGGGCGGCAATCTTGCTGTGCCTGGCCGTCTGGCTGGCGGTCTGGCTGTTGCCCTGGCCGACGTTGCGCACGTGGTTCCCCTTTCTATAAAGGGGGGCGCCCTGTTGATCGCACACGCACCTCCGTGTCGGTGCTGTGAAGTGGGAAGAAGGAGAACAATGCCATGATCTCGGAGTTGGAGCAGCAGATTTTGGGGCGGATCGAGGACGAGCAACTGATTCGCTGGGTGCAAGAACTGACGCAGATTCCCAGCGTGTGGAAGCCGGAGACGGGCCTGGGCGAGGAAGCGGCGGCACGCTGGGTGGAGGCGCGCTGCCGAGAGATGGGGCTGGAGACGCACTGGGAGATAGTGCAGCCGGGCCGGCCGAACGTGATCGCCTTGCACCGCATGGCGCCTGGCCCGACGCTCCTGTTCGAAGGACACACCGATGTCGTCACCGAGGGCGACCCTGCCGAGTGGCGCGATCCGCCTTTTGCTGCCGTCGTGCGCGACGGGCGGATCTATGGGCGCGGCGCCAATGACATGAAAGCCGGCCTGGTGGCGGCGCTCGTGGCCATCAAGGCGATCGTGCAGTGCGGTGTCCGACTCAACGGCACGTTGTTGCTGGGTGCGGTCTGCGACGAAGAGGGCGACATGATCGGCATCAAGCATTTTGTCGAGCACGGCTGGGCCGACGAGGTTGGCGCAGCGATTGTCTGTGAGCCGGAAGAAAACCACCTGTGCGTTACACAGAAGGGCGTCATGTGGGTTCACATCGTTCTCCACGGTGAAATGGCGCATGGCGCCATGCCGCTGACCGGCGCTAACACGGCTTATGCGATGGCGCGCTTTCTGGCGTTGGTGCGTTCGCTGGAACTGCGTGTCATGGCCGATGCTGGAATTGATCCCTTTCTGGGCAAGCCTAGCATCACGCCGACCATTGTCTTGACACCGGCGCGCGGTCACGGCGAGCCGCAGAAGAATGTCATGCCCGGCGCGTCGGAGACGATGCTCGACATCCGTCTGATCCCGGGCCAGGAACCGGAGGCGCTGGCGTTGGAGATCGAGACGTTGCTCAAGTCGGCGTTGGCCGGCGAGAGCAGGCTTCGCTACGAGTTTCGTGTGTTGGAAATCCGCCACCCCACCTTCACCGATCCCGACCACCCGGTGGTCAACGCTTTGGCGTCTGCGTACACCGATCTGACCGGCAATCCACCGATCTACGGTGGTGTGCCTGGCTCCACCGATGGCACGATTCTGCACGCACGCAAGGGCATTCCCATCGTCACCTGTGGGCCAGGTGACATTCACATCCCTCATCACGTCGACGAGTGGGTGAGCATCGACGAGGTCCAGCGGGCTGCGCGCATGTATGCGCTGGCTGCTGTGCGCTATCTGGGCGTGGCAGAGCCGTTATGAACGAGCGGTGGGCAACCGTACAGCCGATCGATCCCGCTCCACGTCAAGCGAACCGCTAGTACCGCCCTGGTGGTAGTTCCAAGAACGTCGTGTCTGATGATATGATTGTAGGTATCGACCTTTCCTGTAGATATCTGCCTGGTTTCGTATCATCATGAGCAAGGGGCTCACCGACGTTTGTGGTCTGCGTGTGGGGCACTGGTCAGCTCGTGATGACGGCACCGGCTGCACGGTGATCCTCTGCCCAGCGGAGGGTGCGGTAGCCGGCGTCGACGTGTGCGGCGGCGCGTCAGGCGGGCGCTAGCTCGAGTTGTTGCTCGCTGGGAGAACACGGTCGAACGCATCCATGCCATCC
>CAIRNL010000587.1 GCA_903879975.1 uncultured Chloroflexota bacterium
CCCGTCACCGTGCTCTCCGGCTTTCTGGGCGCGGGCAAGACGACGTTGCTCAACCACGTGCTCAACAACCGGCAGGGGCTGCGTGTCGCCGTGATCGTCAACGACATGAGCGAGGTCAATATCGACGCCGTGCTGGTGCAGAACGGCGCACAGCTGAACCGCACCGAGGAGAAGCTGGTCGAGATGACCAACGGCTGTATCTGCTGCACGTTGCGCGAAGATCTTCTGGTGGAGGTGGGCAAGCTGGCGCGAGAAGGCCGCTTCGATTACCTGCTCATCGAATCGACCGGCATCTCGGAGCCGATGCCGGTGGCGGCCACCTTCACCTTCCCGCTCGACCCGGAGGCGAAGGTCACTCTCTCCGACGTCGCGCGGCTCGACACGATGGTAACCGTCGTCGATGCCGCCAACTGGCTGCGCGAAACCATCGAAAGCCAGAGCCTGCGTGCGCGCGGCATGGCAATGAACGACCAGGACTATCGCACCTTGAACGACCTGCTCGTCGACCAAGTGGAATTCGCCAACATTATCGTCATCAACAAAGTCGATCTGGTCAGCGAGTACGACCTGGGGCAGCTCGAAGACATCCTGTGCCATCTGAACCCAGATGCGCAGATCATCCGCACCGAGCATGGGCGCATTCCGCTCGAGCGCATTCTCAACACCGGATTGTTCAACTACGACAAGGCAGCGCAGGCGCCAGGTTGGGCGAAAGAGTTGAACGGCGAGCATGTCCCAGAGACTGAAGAGTATGGCATCAGCAGCTTCGTCTATCGGGCATGGCGGCCCTTTCAGCCGCAGCGCTTCTGGGAAATGGTCAACTCCGACGCCATCGAGGGGGTGCTGCGCTCGAAGGGATACTTCTGGCTCGCCACCCGGCCCGACGATGCCATGCTCTGGTCACAGGCGGGGACGAAAGCCAACGTCCACCCCGCCGGCAACTGGTGGGCAAGCGTGCCCAAAGAACAGTGGCCACAGAGCCCAGAGCTGCGCGCTTTTGTGGGCGAACGTTGGCGTGAACCATACGGCGACCGCAGACAAGAGCTGGTCTACATCGGGGTGGATATCGATCAGACCAGCATGACGGCTGCGCTCGATGCATGCC
Organism: uncultured Chloroflexota bacterium; assembly: GCA_903879975.1. Taxonomy (GTDB): domain Bacteria; phylum Chloroflexota; class Anaerolineae; order Caldilineales; family Caldilineaceae; genus Caldilinea. Next base: position 1,106 of record CAIRNL010000587.1, read on the forward strand.
TGCTGACTGATGCGGAGATGGCGCTTTTTGCAAATGGGCAGTTGCAGGACGCCTCCGATCCCTTTGCCGCCTGACCTTAACCTTTTGAGAGCAACGAAATGCAGAACACGATACAACGTGATCAACCGATCCCAATCACATTACTGACCGGCTTTCTTGGCGCCGGCAAGACCACGCTGCTGAATCGTATCTTGCACGCCGAGCATGGGCTGTGCATCGCCGTGCTGGTCAACGATTTCGGCGCCGTCAATATCGACAGCCAGCTCATCGTCGGTGTGCAGGGTGAGACAATCAGCCTGGCGAATGGCTGCATCTGCTGCACGATCCGCGATGACTTGTTGCGCGCGACGGTGCAACTGCTCGAAAGCCCGCAGCCACCCGAGTACATCATCGTCGAGCCGAGCGGCGTCTCCGACCCGGGCGCAGTGGCGCGCAGCTTCGTTCTGCTGCGCCCCCACATCCAGCTCGACAGCGTCATCTGTCTGATCGACGCCGACCAGTTCACCGGTCTGACCGGGCGAAACGCTCTGCTGGCCATGGATCAGGTAGCGCTGGCCGACATCATTCTGTTGAACAAGGTAGACCTGGCAAGCAGCGAACAGATCGAACGCATCTATCGCTTCATCGAACGCACCGCCCCACGAGCACGCGTGCTCGAAACAACCCACGCCAACGCACCGCTGGAATTCCTGATCGGTGTCGGCAAGTTCGACCTGGACCGGCTGAACGGGCGTCAGGAACTGGACATCCACGTCCATCCGGAGGGGGGGGAGGATCCCCATGAGCACGCACATGATCATGAACACGCGACGGAGCACGACGCAGGCCACCGCCACGAACAGACCGACCACACCCTGCTCTTCAGCACCTGGCACTACAGCGGTCAGGATCCGTTGGACTTTCGCGCCGTGCGCCGCATGATCGAACGCTTGCCGGTCGGCATTTTCCGGGCCAAAGGTTTTGTCTATCTGGACAAACCGGCGGAACGGCGTGGCGTGTTGCAGGTGGTGGGCAACCGCGTGCGCTTCACCTTTGGTGAGCCGTGGGGGCAGGAGCCACCGGCCACCAATGTGGTGTTGATCGGCGAGCCGGGCGCCATCAAGCCGGAAGAAGTGGCGCAGCGCTTCGGTGCGTGCCTGCCCGGCGCCAGCAGCCGCACCAAAGAGATCATCGAGGATGTCGTCGAGTGGGTAAGGAGCTTCTAATGAGAGAGTGGCAAGAACGTTGGATCGGCGGTTTCTGAGCGCCCGGCATCGACGGCGCACCCGTGCGGTGCGCGAACTATCCGATGCCGCCGACGCTGGCGGAAGCATTGCTGACCTCTACACAGGCGGCGCAAATCGGTCGGGACGGCGAACAGGTGCAGAGCCAGTGGCAGGCACTGTTTGGCGCACAGCCAGTGCTGCTTGTACGCAACGTGATACGGGCGCGCAGCCTGATCTTGCGGTCGCGGCTTTGTGCAGAACAGGCGCAGATCATTCTGCCGGCCAATGCAACGCCAGCGCTGGTGCAAAGCATCCAGCGTGCGCTGCAGCCCTATTCATTTGCCGAGCTGGATGAAGCGCTGGCGTTGAATAGGGCAGACGGCGGAGTGGTCTGGGCACAGCCCGGTGGCATTGCAGCTGCCGGACGACAGCCTGGATGTGCGCTGGTGATCGACTATGGCGAGTGTGCGCCCGCGCCAGGCGCCGATTTACAGGGGGATGTCGCCCTCTACCGGCTATTTGCCGCGCAGGAAGCCAGGGAAGCAGGTGCGCTGCTGCTCTTCCGCGACGAACGCCTGTTGCGCCACGTGCAGTCGCTGATGCAGCCGGAGGATGTTCCAGACTATGGCCGGTTGGCGACGCACCTGCCCGTGTGGCAGGCGTTGGCCCGGCGGCAGCAGACCGTGCTTGCCGCTGTTGCCGCTGGCGTACGCGAGGCGGCAGGGTTTGTCGTGGCAACGCTGGCGGACGTGTTGGCAGATGCCGTACTTGTCCAGATACCGGAGGAAGCGCCGGCCTCCGCATTCTATGCCTACGCCAGCGCAGAGAACACGCCGGTGCAATGGATGCCGCTGGTGCGACCGCTTCACTATGCGGCGCTGCGCAGTGGGTGCGGGATAGCCACGCAGCGCAATCTGGAGCGCTGGCTAGCACTACCAGCAGCGCCTGGCTACGACGAGGAACGGATTCGCCACACTGTGCTGGGCATTGTCAAGGCTGCCGAATATCTGGGGGTGCGTTGGCGCACCGATCCGGCGCACGCCGCGGTATATGCAGCCTTGATGGACGAATTGTACGGCTCTCAACATGACGCGTATCGTCCAAACTTCCCAACGATCTCCTGCGCTGCACACAGTGCGCAGCGCTCTTTGGAACAATGCAGGCGATGACCTGCGAACTTTCGCTCGATGGAGGAACCCATGACGCCGACTGACATTTCTCTGGATTCACGCGTACCAGTGACCGTCTTGACCGGTTTTCTCGGCTCCGGCAAGACCACGCTGCTCAACCGCATCCTCACCGAGCAGCACGGCAAGCGCATTGCCGTGATCGAAAACGAATTCGGCGAGATCGGCATCGACCATGCCCTGGTGATCAACGCCGACGAAGAAGTTTTCGAGATGAACAACGGCTGTATCTGCTGCACCGTGCGCGGCGACCTCATTCGCATCCTCGGCAACCTGATGAAACGTCGCGACCGCTTCGACTACATCTTGATCGAAACGACCGGCCTGGCCGATCCCGGCCCCGTGGCGCAGACCTTCTTCATGGACGATGAGATGCAGAGCAAGCTGCAGCTGGATGGTATCGTGACACTGGTCGATGCCCGCCATATCGTCGAGCACATCGACGACAGCGCAGAAGCGCATGAGCAGATCGCCTTTGCCGACGTGATTCTTCTCAACAAAATCGATCTGGTGACGCCCAAAGAACTGGATCGGCTGGAAGCGCGCATTCGCACGATGAACGCTGCCGCCAAGCTCTATCGCACACAAGATGCAGCCATCGATCTCGACATGGTGCTGAATGTGGGCGGCTTCGACCTCAACCGAGCGTTGGAGATGGACGACAAGTTTCTAGAGCGTGAGTACCCCTTCGAGTGGGGCGGTGCATACCAATTTGAGGCGGGTGTTTACAACCTTGTGCTACAGGCCGGCCCCCAAGACCCCAGTATGGATGTGACGATCGTGCCGCTGCCCAGCACCAATCTTGCGCTGGATGACACCCTGCGCTTTGCCGAGATGGCGTTTGCCGCACGCAACTTGGCGCATTGGTACGACGGCACGCCCATGCGCCCTGGCATTGCTCTCCATCGTCTGCCCACCGTCTTTCGGAGCGCCCGCGAGTTGATCTTCCGCATCGAGATCGATACACCAGGGCTGTACGGCATCTTCACCGAGCATCACCCGAGCGAGTTCGACATGGCGCTGGAGGGGCCGGGGTGCTGCGTCGATCCAGTCGCCGAACGCGAGTTCAAGCCGCCACACGAGCACGATGAGGAAGTGACTTCGGTTGGCATCCGTGTGGCGGGCGACCTCGATCTGAAGAAGCTGAATAGTTGGCTCGGTGAGTTGCTGCGTACACAGGGAGCGGACATCTTCCGCATGAAGGGTGTGCTCAGCATTGAGGGCCACCCCGACCGCTTTGTCTTTCAGGGCGTACACATGCTCTTCGACGGCCGCCCCGACCGGCCCTGGGGCGCCAATCCGCGCAAGAATGATCTGATCTTCATCGGTCGCAACCTGGATCGCCAGGCCTTGATAAGGGATTTTGAAGCATGTCTGGTCTGACGCGTTCATCCAGTCGGCTCTCGGCTGCGCTGCAGCCGCGCTGGCATGCCACCGTCGACGATCATGTCATCGATCTGGCGTGGGCAATGGGAGGTGAATTGCTGGCGGCGGCCTCTGTATCCGGCCCGATTGCAGTGTGGAAGGCGCGCAGCGGCGCGATCGTCAGTACACTGTCCGGCCACGGATTCGGGACGATGTCGATCGCCTGGCGCCCCGATGCCGCCATTCTGGCCAGTGCGGGTCAGGATGGCGCCGTGCGGCTGTGGGACGTTGCCAGCCGCCAATCTCAGGCTGAGTTGGCCGGGGGCGCCGCCTGGGTCAACCATGTACGCTGGTGTCCGGTGCAAGGAGGCAAGCGTCCGCCGCGGCTGGCCAGCGCAGCAGGTCGTACCGTGCGCTTCTGGGACGCCAACGGCCAACTGGAACGTGAGTACGCCAACCATCCCAGCACGGTGGCCGACATTCAGTGGCACAAACGACGCAACGAGCTGGCGATCGCCGCCTACGGCGCTCTCATCCTCTGCAATCCAGATCGCCCAGAGGATCTGCGCGTGTTGCGCTGGCAGGGTTCATCGCTGGTGATTGCCTGGAGCCCGGATGGCCGTTACGTGGCGACCGGCGACCAGGATTCGACCGTCCACTTCTGGATGACGGCAACCAGCGAGGATTTACAGATGTGGGGCTATCCGACCAAAGTGCGTGAGCTGTCATGGGATAGCAACAGCCGCTATCTCGCCACCGGCGGCGGCAGCGGTGTCACCATCTGGGATTGCAGCGGGAAAGGACCGGCTGGCAGCAAACCGATACAACTCGAAGGGCACGTAGCTCCTTTGACAATGCTCGCCTATCAACCGCGTGGCAGCTTGCTGGCCTCTGCCGGCGAGGATGGGCTGGTAGCAATCTGGGCGCCGGATCGTATGATGCAGCCGGTTTGCACGGTTCAGTTGGACGCCGCCGTTAGCCGTCTGGCTTGGTCGCCAGACGATCGCCGGCTGGCAATTGGCTGTGTTGACGGCAGCGTACATGTCTATGAATTGACTATACGATAGACAATCAGCCCACCACTGTCACCAGCCCGTGGTCGTCGCAATGGTCGCCGTGACGATGGTGCAGGCGGCCATTGACCAGATAGTCTATGTGGTCGCCGTGCGGTACAGTGAGGTGTCCGCAGCCGTCGTGCCCACACGCACACGGCACAGGATTGCAGGTCGCCGGATTGGTGTCTGAGACGGCAATCACATGCTCGTCGTAATGTCCTTCATGCGGGTGATGGAGATGGCCGTCGTGCAGGTAATCGACGTGACCTTCGTGCTCGATGCACAAATGGCCGCAGGTTTCGCTGTGTACGTGCGCATGGTCGTGATGAATCTGGTGGCTCATAGGATGACTCCTGGTTTGGAATGGGGCGCCGCAGCGCCGATGGCTTTAACAATTCAGATGGTCACGACTGCGCTGAAAGAGATCGCGCACGTGATCATCGTCAAGACGGTAAAAGGAGTGTTTGCCTTCCTTGCGAAACTGCACAAGATGCAGGTGGCGCAGCAGGCGCAACTGATGCGAGACCGCCGACTGCGTCATGCCAAGCAGCTCAGCCAGGTCATCGACGCACAGTTCGGTGTGCATCAACGCTGCAACCATGCGGACGCGCGTTGGGTCAGCCAACGCCTTGAAAAGCTCGGCAAGCCGCAACGTCTCGGCCTCGCCAGGCAGGTCAGGCCTGGCATGGACAATCAGGTCGGGATGAATCGTTGTTTCGTCGCAGCAGTCGTCTAAAACAGTCATGAACCACCTCAAATGAATGAATGCTCATATGTTCATAAGTTTAGCATGAACATTTTGTGCTGTCAACCGGTAAAGTATCGGCTCGGCGTATCGGCAATTGCCGTGGAAAGATTTTTCGCGTGGAGAATAGCACACTGCAACAGATCATCAATCAGCTATATGACGACGAAGCAGAGGCATATGAGGCTGAGCCAGGCCACGGAATCGACAACTCTGAGCGTGAATGCTGGCATGCTGACATTTCTGCGGCGCTACGGCTCAAGCCGAACAGTCAGGTTTTGGATGTAGGGTCTGGCACAGGAATCTTCAGTCGTCTCTTTGCCGATTGGGGACACGCTGTCACCGGGCTGGAGCCATCGCAGAACATGCTGCGCGTGGCCCATGCAACGACACTGCGACAGGCATCTGCCGATCGAGTGCGCTTTGTGATGGGTGACACCCATCACGCTGACCTCTTCGAGGAGGCGACCTACGATTGCATTGTCAGTAGACAGGTGGTCTGCCATTTCCGTGATCCTTTGCTTGTCTTTCAAAACTGGCATCGCTGGCTCAAGCATCAAGGCACGATACTTGTGGTCGACGGCTTGTGGCTTCGAGAAGGCTGGGGCAATGACGAACTGGTCGATCAGCTTCCACTCTCTTGTTTACAGACGCGAGCCACTCTTGCTTACCTGCTCGATAAAGCCGGTTTCCATATTGATGCAAATAGATGGCTGGCAACAGTGAATGAACATCTCGCCACCACAGGCGGGAGCAACTCGCCGCGCTACCTCGTGGTTGCGCACAAATTCTGAGCGCAGTGTTGGCTGGGTGGCTACGTCTCGATACTGTACCCATGGACTAACCAGATGAGCGACGCGAAATCGTTACGAACTGAAGAAATCGTCAATGAATCAGAAAGAAGCGTGATCATGCAATCTGAAACGCCGACCAAGCTTCCCGTCACCGTGCTCTCCGGCTTTCTGGGCGCGGGCAAGACGACGTTGCTCAACCACGTGCTCAACAACCGGCAGGGGCTGCGTGTCGCCGTGATCGTCAACGACATGAGCGAGGTCAACATCGAC
>CAIRNL010000588.1 GCA_903879975.1 uncultured Chloroflexota bacterium
CCTTGCGCGCTGCCTTGGTGTCGAACTTTTCGGCTGCGCCCAGCCCGACGATCAGCACGCGTGGCGCAACGATTCCACGGTCTGCATAGAGCAGAGCCGTACTGCCGGCTTTGCCAGTGAAATCACCCGACTCAATGAGCCGACGGATGGCGCCCTGCATTGCCTTGTCGACCGCACCGGTTGCCCCAGCCGGCTCCGTGATACCCTCGAACAGATTCACGACAATGCAATCGACCGCCTGCGCGGCGATATTTCCTTGGATGACTGCGATCTCCATGTTGCTGGCTCCTCAAGTAACTCAGCTAGTCTGACCCATCACCGCCAGTGCTGTGCTGACCCAATTGTGATTCGTTTGGTACCGCCACTGCGTCTGCGCGGCTATCTTTGGATTTTTACCCTCTGCAAGCGCCGTGCAGCTTCCTCCAGCATGTCGTCGGTTTTGCAAAAGGTGAAACGCGCCATGTTGTCCGTCAGGGACTGATGCGGCCCGCTGTAAAATGGGCTGGGAGGAATCGCAGCCACGCCGATCTCCCCTGTCAACCATCGACAGACAGCCACATCGCGGCGGCTGTCGCCGGTCACTGGCACATTGATTTTACTGGTGTCGACGATGATGAAGTAAGAGCCGTCCGGTGCCATGGGTGTCAGGCCGATATCATCCAATACACCGAGTAGGCGGTCGCGTTTCGCCTGGTACAGGGCGCTCAGCCAGGCAAAATAGCAGCGTGGCTCGGCCTGCTCCAGCGCCACGGCCACCGCTTCTTGCATGGGCGTGCTCACGGCAAAAGGGATCCACTGGTGCGCCATCAGCACGGCATGCGCCAGGCGCGGCGGTGCAATCGCCCAGCCGATCTTCCAGCCGGTCACAGAAAAGGTTTTTCCTGCACTGCCTAGTGTCACCGTGCGCTCCCACATGCCCGGCAGCGTCGCAATCCGTACATGTTCGGCGGGTGGGTAGACCATCCACTCGTAGACCTCGTCGCTCAGGACAGTCAGGTTATGCGCCTGCACGAGTGTAGCGATCGCCGCCAGTTCGGTACGGCTATAGACTTTGCCCAGCGGGTTGAGCGGCGTGTTGAGCAGGATGAGCTTTGTACGCGGGGTGATTGCGGCAGCCAACTCGTCGATGTCGAGTACCCACGCAGCGGCGCTGCGACTGCCGACCGGCCCACGTAGCGGTACGTAGACAGGCGTACCGCCAGCCATGAGCACTGAGGCCGGATAGCTGTCGTAAAAGGGTTCGATGAGGATCACCTCGTCTCCCGGGTTCACCAGTGCCTGCACGGTGGCGAAGATGCCTTCCGTGGCACCCACGGTGACGACGATTTCCTGCATGGGGTCCAGTGTGCGCCCGAAGAGCGGGCTGTAGACCTGGGCCAGCGCGTTGACCAGACGGGGATGGCCAGCGCTGCGCGCATACTGGTTCAGATCAGCCGCAATCGCCGCCTGCGCCGCTTCCTTGACAAAGTCCGGTGCTGGGAAATTGGGGAAACCCTGTCCCAGGTTTACCGCACCTGTGGCATTGGCGAGCGCAGTGAACTCGGCAAAGACCGTGGCGCCGAACGCGCGTACACGGTGGGCAACAGGGTCATATGATGGCGATGTGTCTCTCTGGTTCGGATCTGCGTGCATGCTATCGGCTGTGCCTTCGAGCGATGTGGCCGGCAGAGGAAGCCAGCCATGCGCTGATGCTAGATTAGTCAGCACATTATACCCACACGTGTGGGTTCGTCACAAAGCCGATACCAGGAACGCTCAGTTCTGTGCTATGTCCGGTTCAACGTTGATCTCGTCCATGCTGCCGGTGACAAGGAAGATGAGCCGTTCGGCAAGATTGGTCACGAGATCGCCGAACCGCTCGAACTCGCGGGCGACGCGCAGCACTTCGTACTCGTTCTCTGCTTCCTCGCGCGAACCTGAACTGGCCAGTTGGTACATGATCTGGGTGAAGGCGCGAGCGTACAGCTTGTCGACCTCATCGTCCATACTGGCGATGCTCTGTGCCTGTTTGATGTCGCGGTTGGCGTATGCTGCCTTGATCTGGCGGAGCATATCGAGCACCATGCGTCCCATTTCGGCGATTTCGGGCGGCAACGTCCCACGGGGTCGGCCATTCAGATGGCGCAAAGCCTTGGCGACACCCTTGGCCTGATCTCCCATCCGTTCTAGGTCGACGATCATGTTGAGGCTGGCAATGATCAGGCGTAGATCGCGTGCAGCCGGCTGCTGCTTGGCAATGAGCAGGATGCAGCGATCCTCAATCTCGAAACGCATCTTGTTGACCTGCCGATCAAGGTCACCCACTACACTCGCTAGCGCCGGATCCAGCCGCTCGTAGGCCGCCAGCGCAATCGACATCTCCTCCTCGACACGACTCGCCATCAAAATGATGGAGTCGCTGAGCTGTTGTAGTTCCTGGTCAAAGTGTTCGCGTGGTTTCATGGTGTCTATCTCCTGTGACGTGGCCACCGTGGCCGGACGACGCGACACGGTGGGATACGCAGCAGCCTATCGGAAGATGATACTACAGGCCAGATTTTATTGGCAGGTCAATGAAATGTTAACAGATGATTCTGGGGCTGCACCCTATGAAAACAGCCCCTTCTGGGGAGAAGAGGCCGTTTTTGCCGATATCTGTAAGGCTAGTACACGGGGACCTAAGTCAATCGGTAGTGATGAAGCAGCGCAGCATGTAGAGCGATTTGCCAAATCGCTCTACAAAACCGCCGGCCTATTTGCGCCCATCTGTTCTAGTGGCTGACTGCCTGGCGCTGCAGAGCCGAGACAGGTACGTTCTCTGCGCGGCGACGCAGGTCGCTGGCCAGGGCGAAGATTAGGGCCAGGGCAGCGCAGGCGGCAATGACCC
>CAIRNL010000589.1 GCA_903879975.1 uncultured Chloroflexota bacterium
CGTGAATGGTGCATGGACACATTCCTCGGTAGGGGTTTGCGTGGGTAGGATGGCGACAACGGGTGTCATACCACGTGAATGGTGCATGGACACATTCCTCGGTAGGGGTTTGATCACGATTTCAATCGTTTCGTACGTTCCGATTTCTTGCTGCAGGGTCGTCAACTGTGCAATCACGGCTGCCAGTTGTTCGGCGCGGGTGACGCGCGCAGGTATGCGCACGACTTTGGTGTGCCCGTCCTTGATGCGCCGTTCGTTGTCACCGGCCCCCTGACGCGCTATGCGACGGTCATGGGCGCGCTGCACAATCTGCTTCTTCAGAATGCTCACCTGTGACCACAATTCAGCTTCCTGTGCCAGCAGGGACTCCAGACCAGCCAGGTCTAGCGTTGCTTCGGTGGCGATGTCGTCAAGCTGCGCCTGCGCTTGAATCTGCTCCTCCTGAGTCAGTTCCGGCCAGTCAAGCAGCCGCGCCAGGTCTTGGTGCGCCTCACGCACACTGTCGACCAGCGAGCGCTGCATGGCCTCTGCCGCGACGCGCATGCGCGCCTTGATGGCCGTGAGCGCCGTCGCAAAGTCCGCAGCATGCTGGTAGAAGGTCGCCTGCCCCAGCCGCTGCCCCAATTGCTCCATCTCGTCGCGCAGATCGTTGCGCAGGTCGCCCGGCACACCGGTGCTGCGCAGCGACTCGATAGCGCCGCGGTGGCGCTGCAACTCGTGGATCGTGCGCTCCAGCCCCGCCTTGAGCGCCAGGTCGACCTCACGCGCCCACTTGAGCCCATCGTAGAGCGGCGACTCCTCGGCACCCAGTTGCTTGGGCGCGTCCGATGCATCACTTTGCAGGAGCTCGGCAATCTGCTGGTGGACCTCGCGCACCCGCTCCGCACCGCCAACGCCCAGCGCAGACAGGCGCTCGGCCAGCGGGCCAAAGCGGAACTGAAACTGCGGGAAATGCTTGATGGCCGCCTTGCTGATCTCATCCTCCGGGAAGGGCAGCACCGTCTCCCCCACCAGTTCCGTCATGCGCTCGGCAGCAGCCGCCAGCACCTCCATGGAGGGCCGGTCGCCGTCGCGCACGGAGACGCCGACCACCTTGAAGGCATTGTTCGTGCGCAGCGCCTCGACCGCCTGCTGACCGCTGACGGTAATCTCCCGGCCTGCGACCTTCAACTTGATCTGCCCGCCCAGCAGCAGACAGGCCACCAGGTAGCGCACGGTGTCGGGCGACCAGCCAAAGGGTGCGCTGCTGAAATGGTCCGTCAGCCGCTTGCCCTCGACCGCGCCGTTGCGCTCCAGGTAGTCGCGGATGCTGACCAGCGCTTTGGCGTCCACGTCGACCGATGGCGTGCCGGCGTTGGTGCGCACCAGACCGAGCGGGTCGAGCGCAGAGGTCACGCCGCGCAGGCTGCCCAGGCGCAGCAGCTTCTCGGCGACATCGGTGTCGACGCGCACGGGCGCCTCACCGTAGCGTTCAAAGACCTGCTCCGCCACGCCGGCCAGGTACTTCTTGAGCGCATCGACCACATCCGGGGCAAGACTGTCGACTGCGGTCGTCTCGCCGCGGAAGATGAGCGACCCCTGGCTCAGCGACCGGCGCAGCTTGTGCTCCAGGTCGCCCGCCAGCCGCGCGGCGCGATCCAACTGGCCGGTGCGGTACTCCTTCACCTCCGCGTCCAGTTCGTTGCGGTAGCGTTGGGCAATCTCGCGGCTGCGGTAGATCTCGCCCACCAGCCCATCGATCTCCCCATCCGTGCGGCCTAGCAGGTAGATCGTGTGCTGCGCGGTGCGCTGGCGCGAGTCGTCCAGCAGCCGCTCGCGGGCGCGGGAAAACTCGGTGGGGCCGACAAACTCCACCACGCTCTGGATCGTCTCGCGCTCGCCGGCCAGGTTCACCACACTCATGCCGCTGTTGATGCCCAAGCCCGTCGTCACCAGCAGCGACCCCTGCAGGCGCGTCGAGGGCAGCGGCGCAAAGGCGTCGCGCAGCGCCTCGTTGTGGATGCGGCTCGTCTCAATCGCACGCAGCGGGATGGTGGCGCGCTCCTGGTCGATGTTGTTGACCTTCTCGCTGAAGAAGCAGAGCGCGTTGTCCTTTTCGCCAAAAGGCACCAGCGGGTCGGCAATCAGGGCGGCGATGGCGGCATCCGCCTCGGCGCGCTGCGAGGGCGCATCCACCGACGGCTGTAGGAGGCTCGCCACGTTGTGCGCCGTAATCGGCAGGTTGCCCATGATCTGCAGCACGGCCACCGTCTTGGCCACGGCCGCATGCATGGGATCATTCGGGAAGCGCTTTAGCGCCCGCTCGACCGACTGGTAGACGGACGGATTGGCGCGGCGAATGTCCTTCTCCAGCGCGTCGTAGAGCGTCACCGTCGTCGCCAGCCAGCCCACGGGCCGGTCGGCCGCCGCCGGCTCGCCGTCGGCCCCCTCGACCAGGATATCCTGGATGACCTTGATCGCCGAGCGCAGGCCAAAGCCGCCGGTCGACTTGGCCAGCACGCCCAGCAGGTGCAGCAGGATGTCAAAGTGGGCGGGCAGGAAGGGGTATAGATTGGTGAAGGTCGTCTTGTCAAAGGCCGTGTCGTAGGCGCGTGCATCCTCCAGACGAGTGTTGTGGCGCAGCGCCGGCCCGTGCCGGTCGAACAGATCGCCCAGCACCGCTTCGCCCGCCGTAGACTTGCGCAGCAGGCGCTTGTAGCAGATCTCCTTGATGTCGCGCGACTCAAGGTCGATCTGAATCGGGAAGCGGTCCTTCAGCTTGTAGAGTTCGGGCGAGTTGAGCGCGGCCTTCGGGTCATCCTCGGTCAGCGTCTGCTGCGCCGTGCCGATGAGCCATGCCTTGCCGTCGCCCACGTTCTTCAGGTTCTCGGCCAGCCCCTGCAGGTTGAGGATCAGGTGCTTGCGGTCCGCCACATACTGCCCAACCTCATCCACCACGAAAAGCACATAGGAACGGCCGGACTTTCGGCGCACGATGTCGAGAATCTCGCTCACCTGGTCGGTCACCGAGCGCACGAACTCGGCCGTCTCGGTCGTAAATGCCGTCGGTGTGCGGAAGAGTTCAGGATAGAGGTCGTGGGCGATCTCAGGCAGCAGGCTGTCGATGACCAGCGGGTCGTTCTGCACCTCGCGCCAGCTCATGCCCAGTTCGCGCTCGATGCGCTCGGTCAGCTCATCATAGCGCCCGTCCTTCTGCAGGCGGCGCTCCAGCGCAGCCACCTTCAGGTTGCGCGAGAAGCCCGCCCACTGCAGCACCTTGTAGTAGAGAACGGTGGAGACGTCCTCCATCTGCGCGCCCGCCAGCATGTCGCTCGCCAGGTCCACCAGGATGACGGCCGCCGGGAACTGCCTGGCCATGGCGCGCAGCTGCGCCTTGGTCTGCGCCTTGCCCAGACGGTCAATCAGGTGGTCGAGAAAGCGCACGCCGTCCACGACCACCGAGTCGTCAAAGCCCAGCGCCAGATACTTGGTGAAGGAGCTCTTGCCGGAGCCGTAGAAGCCTGAGACCCAGACGCCGACCTCGTTATGGCCGCCATCTTCCATGGCAGCCTGCATCTTGGTCAGCAGCCGCTCGAGCTGGTCGTCGATGCTGTCGGTGACAATGTATTCGCCGATTTCGGCGCGCAGCCGGGCCTCCTGCGCCGCATTGTAGGTGATGACCTTCTCAATCGTCCGGTAGATGTCCTTGGACGGGTCAAAGAGCGTCTTGATCAGCATGGTCTCGTCTTTCCCTTCGGGTACAGGTTATCCAACCGAGGGTCTTTGCGTCTCGCCCCTCGCAACTCGCCCCCCGCATCTCGTCCCTCATCCCCCCACGTGCACGGATCGATAGTTGCCGTCCTCAGGATAGAACCCCAGGAATTTCAGGCGCGTCTTGCCAGTGCGTTTGCCGGGATAGAAGATGATGGTGGTGGCACAGAAGCTGCCGGCAAGCAGGCTTTCCAGCGAACCGATGCGCAGATAAGGGTGCAGCGCTTCCAGGTCGGTGACGAGCAGAATGGCGCTGGGCCGCTCGCGCAGCGCGTCGAGGCTGGCCTTCAGCCGCTCCAGCAGGACGCCCGAGGTCAGCACATTTGCCATGGCCTGGTTGGTCTTCTCCCACGCCAGCGGCGCCCTGCGGTCGGCCGCCAGCCACAGCGTGCGCAGCTTCGACGGCGCCTGCAGGATCTCCGCAATCTGCTCGGCCATGGAGAAGCGGTGCACCTCAAAGCCGTCGTTCTGCAGCCGCGCCATCCAGGCCTGCATCTCGCGCTTGACCTCCAGAATCTCCTGCGGCGAGAAGATCAGGTAGTAGACCGGCTCAAAGCTGGCATCCTGCAGCTCGCGGCCGTAGCGAATGCGCGTGAGCAACTCCTCAAAGTTGGCCTTGAGCGATGCCATCGGCTAGCTCCTCCATTGACTTGAATTTCCAACTGATGCGGGTGACGCCGGCCGCTGCCTGGACAATCAGGGCGCCGTTGAGCGACGCGCGGCGCACTTCGGCCAGCACATCGTCGCGTTCCAGGCCGAACAGGCTCCAATCCGGATGGACCAGCAACTGATTGTCGCCCAGTTCCGAACCGTGCAGGTCATAGGCCAGCACGGTGACGGCAAGCGGCTCGATACGGAAAGGCAGAATCTTGCGCACGCGCCGCGCGCCGCCTTCCATCAGCCCAAAGTCGGCGCAGCAACTGGTCAGGTTGCTCGACATGCGCTTGACCATGGTGGGCGACCATGCCGCCGTCGTCTTGCCATCGCGCACGGCCTGTTCGATGAACCGCAGCGACTCCTCATTACCGATCGCCGGCTTGCCCGCAGCATATGCCGGCCAGTAGACCTCGCGCACGAAGTCGGCGAGTACCGGGTGAGCGCGTGCGGTGTAGAGAAAGAGCAGTTGCTCGAAGGCCGCCCTGGGTACGACATGCTGGATGGGCTTGAGCAGCCGCGCCGGCGCCGCGTCGCCGGTCAGGTAGCGCATGCCGAAACCGACAGAGATCATGTCATGCAGCCGTCGTGCGGAAAGGGCGCCGAAGTATCCCGCCTGGAGCACCGAGCGGTACAGGTCTGGGGCCTTCATGCCCGGCTGCCACAGGTCGAGCAACGTCCTCGTCTCATCAACCAGGCCGAGACCATGGCCCAGTTGCACCGTGTACGGCCTGCTCATGGCGATTGATCCGAGAAATACGGGTAGACTCTTTCCCCGCTGCGAAACCCCTGCCAGTACAACGAGGCCACCTGTGCCCATGCGTCGCCGTCATAGAGGTCCTGCGTTGTTGCCACCCAGGTTGGGCCAACGAAGGTCTCTGTGTTGCCGGCTGCCACCCTGCTTTCGGCTTTGGCGGCCAGGTGCGCCGCTGCACGTTCACGATCCGCAACCACCGCCGACAGGCGTGCGGCCACTGCTGCATCGCGCATCGACCGGAAAGTGGCCTGTTCGAGCGCCTCCGGCAGATCAGGACGCACAGAGCGCGGCGCCGGCGGCGGCTCTGTCGTGTGACAGCGAATGGCTTCGGTGATGGTCTTGACCTCGAAGGGCAGGCGGCC
>CAIRNL010000590.1 GCA_903879975.1 uncultured Chloroflexota bacterium
CTGCAGCGTCTGCCAGGCCGGCCAGCGCGCTGCGATCGCGCGCGCAGTCTCCGTCCAGCCGCTGAAGGCCTTGGCCAGTTCCTCGCGCTGGTTGTAGATCGCCAGCAGCTGCTCGTTGCCCGCTGCCAGGCGCAGTTCTTTCAGGGTGCGCGTGGCGGGGGGCGCCGGTTTCGGCGCCTCACCCCCTGCGCCGGCTGCCAGCTCTTCGAGCCGCGCCACGTAGCGGGCCGCAGCCGCACTCTCCTCGCCGGCCTTCACTGCCACGCCAGCCAGGCTGAAAAGCTTGCGCAACTCCAGCCGCTGCGGAACCGTGATGATCGTCGCCTCTACTTTGAATAAAGTCCGCCCGATCGCCTTGCGTTCCAGCGCCGTGGGTTCCACCGGCCGGCCCATCTCATCGGTCGCCCGCACCAGGTTGGCCACCAGCAACGCCTGCAGCGCACCGTCGATGGCGTCGCGCGGCCAGCCGTAGGGGGCAGCGTCCAGCATTTTGCGCACCTCGTCCCCGCGTTTGCCTGCGCCGATCAGTGCCAGCACCTTCTTGCAGACAGGGTGTTCGGCCACTTCACCTGTGTAGCCGACAGCGCGCAGGCTGTCCGACGCACCTTTCTGTGCGCGCGCATAGGCCTGTTCCCAGCCAGCCTGGTCGGCGATGCGGAACTCGCTGTAGAGCCGCACCAGCGCGTCGTCGAGCGCATCCCCGATGGCAGCCGGCAGCGTCTCTCGCAAGACCTCGGCGCCGCCACCTTGATAGACATGCGCCGCGCTGAGAATCTCGCCGATCAGATCGTTGATGCGCCGGTCTGCTGCCTGCCGAATGGTCTCGATCGCCGCCCGTGCCTCGATGCCCTCGGGCGAGTTGGGGTCGCCCCGCTTGTCGAGCGTATTGGCCGCCGCTTTGTAGTTGATCAGTTGTGCGCGCAGGTCGTCGCCGGATCGCCGCGGCAGGAAAACGAAAACTGTCGGCGCGTCGACGCCGGCCTGGCGCGCGTCGGCCTGCACACTGTTCTGGTCGATCGTCCAGCCGCTGCGCACCCAGACATAGAGCCGTTCGCCCGCATCGGCCGGTAACTCGGCATCAAACACAATCTGCGGGCTGCGCGGCGCCTTGGCGTTGCCTTGCAGGCGAGTCAATCTGCCGGTGACCTGGCTGATGCGTGCACGCAGCCGGTTGTTGCGCTCAGTTTCGATACTGTGGCTGTCGTTGGTAATCTGGTTGACCTGGGCGGCGAACTCGTCGTTCCAGGCGCGGCTCTCGTCGGTCTGGATGCGATATTCGTCGTCGACGCGCATCAGCAGCTTGCATGCGTCGAGCAGGCCGGGTAGGCGGCCGCGCAGCACACTGCTCCCCTGTGACAGGTCGGTGATCATCAGGTCGGCCATTGTGTCGACGGTAGCTCGAATCCCCATTTCTTTGTTGTGGCTGTTGAGTTTGTTGATCAAAAAGATCAGGCCGACCGCACGTGCCGTCAGCAGGTCGCGGGGGTCTGCGCTGGCCGCCAGGCGCACCGTTTCGTCGCGTACGTTGCGCGGCAGGATGCGCGCCTGCAGCAGCCGGTCGACGCTGTCGAAGTACAGGTAGTCGGCCGGGATCACACTGCCCACAGGCCGGTCCAGATTGGTCTGCACAGCCTTGTGCACCATGGTCAACTGGTTGCGCAGTTGGCTGTCTGTGCCGGTCGGGTCCAGCGCACGCAGGGCCTGCTCCCAAAAACGACGGCGCACAGGCAGAATTGGATAATCCTTGGCAAAATTGGCCACGTCCTCCTGGCGGTGCGCCAGGGTCGTTCCGGCCAGGTGGCGCGAGATTTCGCCCAGGTTGGTCGCCATCACCTGGTCGATGGCGCCGATGGCGCTGGGCTGTTTGGCGAGAATCACCTGGCGCACCACGGCGTCGACGTCGGCGTCGGAGAGTTCCACACGGACGGTGAAACGGCCCTGCAGCTTTGCCAGTTGCGCCGTGCCCGTCACCGCAGTCTGGCCTGTCGCAATGAAGAGCAGGTGTGCGCCAATGTTCTTGCAGCAGGCCTCCACCGCTTCCTGCACCTCGTTGGCACGCTGCGGGTCGTTGCCGATGAACTGCTGCACTTCGTCCAACACTAGCAGTGTCAGCGGGAACTGGCCGCCGGTGGAGAGCGCCTGGCGAATGGCTTTGACCATCTCGTCGCTGGTCACGTCAGTGACATGCGGGTACTGGTTGCGCAACGTCTCCAGACAGGACGCCGGCGAGCCAAACAGGTGTGGCCTGGCGGCAACAAGCGCGGCCGGCAGCCCCTCGGCCACATAGAAGTTGTCCAACTCCTCCTGCCAGTCGTAGCCTTCCTGCGCCAGATAGGCCTGCACCTGCTCCAGGATTTCCTCGCGCTGCAGCCACATGACAAAGCGCGCCTGCGGGTACTGCTGGGGCAGGCCGGCCGATTTGAAGACGATGCTCAGAATGGCCAGCCGTACACTGCCTTCCGCGCTGGCACCCAGGGTGCCAGCCGCCGCATGCAGGCCGCCGGCGCGCTTGCCTGCACCGCTCAACTCGGCGAGCAGGTCACGGATCGCCACAGGCAGATGGACGATGCCGCGCGCCGTGGCGCCGTCGACAAAGACCCTGTCTACCCACAATGCACACGCTACCTTGACCAGGTGCGACTTGCCGGAGCCAAAGAAACCGCTCACCCAGACCGCCGGCTGCTGCGCCGCAGCCAGATTGCCAAGATACGTATACAGGATGTGCTCCAGCCCCTTGGCATACTGGCCATCGCAGACAAAGGTCTCTAGCTCGTAGCGCAGCACGGCAAGCGCATTCTCGGAGCGATCATCGTTGACGCTGGCCACCCCCTCATTGACCAGCTTGCGGGTGGAAGGATCCTTCTGGTAGACAGTACGGTTGAGCATGCGCAACTCCGTCCTTATTCCTGATCGGCGGTCATCGGCACGGCCAGATAGTTCCAGCCGTCATAGGCGTCGAGCAGACGATAGTTGTTGTTCTCATAGGTGCCCGGAAAGAAGACGAGCAGCCGGCCGGCTACTAAGGGCGCCATATCGTCGACGACCTCCCTTACCTTGAGAAACCCGTAAAGCGCACCGGCACCCTGGACGGCCACAACGGTGTCCGCGCCGGCGCCCTGCACCGCGCGGGCAAAGTCATGGCGGATGTAGGCGCGGTAGTTCGGCATCAACGTCACCAGCGGCGCAGGATCGACGAAGTAGCGGGTGGCGTAACGCCGCTGCGTGGCCAGCCAGGCGGCAAAGGAATCGGTCAGATCGTAGAGCAGCCAACTGTAGCCCGCCTGCCGCGTCAGCACCTCGAACTCGCCGAGATTGGCGCGCAGGCGCAGCTCGTCTTCCTCAGGATAGATACAGAAGAGCACGCGCTGCGCAGCCGCTGCATTCTGCTGCCACGGGATTTCGATGTACTGGGCATAGACGCTGGCCAACCGGCGAACTCTACTCACGGAACCACCCCCTGTTGACCTCGGTGATGAGCGCTGGAAAACTGACCTCGACCACGTCACCGATCCGGCGCATGACGAGCCAGGCGCGCCGCGCCGCCATGTCGGCCAGGTCATAGCGTTCGCCGATCGAGCAGTCGAGCAGCGTGGCGTAGGGATTGTCAAAAAGCAGCTGGCCGCGCGCGCCGAGCAGTGTGCCCAGATAGAGCGCGTAGGCGGTCGCCCCTGGCGTTGCGTTTGCGCGCGCGCGCACTTTGTCTGTCCGGCCGGCAAGATGCCCACTCTTGCTCCAGGTTGCCAGGAGGTTCTGCGCGGCCGACTTGACCGTTGCCGGGCTGAATCGACCTGGGAAAGAGGCGACAAGAAACTCCTCCATCGTGGCACGCGGCACGGGGCTCTGCGCAGGCAAATCACGTATCAGCGGCACGCTTGCACGCAGCAGCGAGTCCCTGGCGCATGCACCACACAACGCCAGCAGCGGCTGCCCTGCCGGGTCGCGATCCCAGAAGTAACGCAGCGCCTGAAAGATCGGCGCCGTTGGGTCGAGGCCATACAGCGCGCGCAGATGGTTGTAGGTCAACCTGCGCGTCTGACCCGATTGTTTGCCAAGGCAGTTCTCGTCGATCGCCGCCGATCGATAGCGAGCCTTCGTTGCCTCCGAAAGCTTGACATAACTTAGCAGGGACTGCAAGTCCTCCAGCATGTAGCTGCGCGCCAGGTGGGCACTGCTTGCTGTGCAGGCAAAGCCGAACTCCGTAGCTGCACCAGGCATAAATGGGTCTGTGGTCATTGCAACTTCTTTGTCAGCTCGGGTGGATGCCACTCTGTGTGGCAGTCTGCTTTCCGGAGTCAGCTTATGGGGAGCAGAATTGTTCCACCATCCACGCGTCCGTCGCACGTAGATCGTCTGGAGAGTGTTCCGTCTTTGACTGGGAGAAGACCCTCCATTCTTTGTCTGGCAGGATTGTAGCAAAAAGGCACGGCGCACGCAATCCCTCCTGCGCCTCGAGACGCGGTAGGTCTACGTCGCGTTTGGGGCACTCTGCGTTGAATGGCACCCGATTCGGAGAGCGGGCATCTGCCGGATCTCAGCCAACCGGCTGGCCGGGCGCCATCGGCAGTGTCACGGTGAACTGGCTGCCCTTGCCCACTTCACTCTCCACCGTCACGCTGCCGCCGAGCAGGTGCACCAACTTGTGCACCGACGCCAGACCGATCCCGACACCCTCATAGCGCCGCGCCAGGCGCTGGTCTATTTGCGTGAAGGGGTCCAAGAGGTACGGGAGCTTTTCTGCCTCGATGCCCACACCCTCATCCCAGACCACGAGACGAACGACCTCGCCGGCGGGCGCGCAGCCCACACGGACGCCGATCGCACCCTGCCAGCCCGTGAATTTGATGGCATTGTCGAGCAGCAGGATCAGGATGCGGGTGATCAGGTCTACATCGCTGACGATCGTCAGGTCTGCGGGGTCAACGTCGACCGCGATCGTCTGCTCCTTCTCCGCAGCCTTGTCTTTGAGCGCACGCACGCTGATGGCGCACAGCTCCGCCAACCGGCACGATTCGTGTTGCACCGGCACTCTGCCGGCCGTGAGGCTCGTGTAGAACAGAATGCTGTTGACCAGCGCCAGCAGGCGCTGCCCA
>CAIRNL010000591.1 GCA_903879975.1 uncultured Chloroflexota bacterium
CGCAGCACCCATGATAAAAGCGCCAAAAACTGCGTAGATGCCGATCCGATCGGTGAACCAGGCACCCAGCATGACCAGGCTCAACGTGAAGGTCAGCAGTGCCGGACCCACACCCTGTTCTCTCTCCGCAACGCTGCCCATCCAGCGCAGCCAGCGCTTGCCACCTGTGAGGACGACGACGGCGTAGAGCACCCCTCCACCGATCGCCAGAACGGCAATGGCAGGGTCGCCGCTAAAACTCGCCAGCACGATCGCCAGTACGCACCATGCAGCTGCATCGTCGATGGAACCGGCCGCCAAAGCCAGCGTGCCCAGCGAAGTCCCCGACAGGCCACGCTCATAGATGATGCGTGCCAGCATGGGAAAGGCCGTAATCGACATGGCGGCGCCCATGAAGAACATGGCCTCCCAGCTGGCGACATCGGCCGCAAAAAATTGACCGCTGCCCAACAGACCGTAGCCCAGGATGCTCCCCAGCACAAACGGCGTCAGTATGCCTGAAAGGGAAATCGAGACCGCGCTGCGCATTCGGCTGCTGATCAGATGGGTGTTGAATTCCAACCCCACTAAAAACATGTACAGCACCAGCCCCACCTGGCTGACGGCATAGAGCAGGCTGCGCGACTCGGCCGGAAATAGCCATGCCTGCAGCTCCGGGAAGAACCAGCCAACCAGCGAGGGTCCCAACAAGACACCTGCGATCATCTCTCCCACCACCTGCGGCTGGCCGATCCATTTTGCTGCCCACCCCACTGCGCGGCACACGAGCAGAATGACCGCCAATTGCAAAAAAAAGAGCACCGAAAGTTCGAAACTAGACATCTTTAATCTCCTGATCGAACAAATTGACTCTGTATCCCCGCTCATCCGTTCCCAAAAGCATCGAAAATCTGATGGGCGGTCAAGCCGAACTGCTCCAGGCTGTAGCGATGGACGCCGTGCTTGTGTTGGGGATTTTGTACGAGCCACTGGGCGAGATTCTCTGCCAGTGGTTCGCTCCAGCCATAGCCGAAATGGTGGTAGATCGTGTGTACGGTCTGCACAGGATCGGCGGTCAGCTCCGCATACTGTACATCGAGAAGCTGTCCAGGGGGGATCACGCGCCTGGCGCGCTCGGCGCGTTGGCTCAGCTCTGCTAGGCGCCGCAACCAGTACGTACCGAGCGCAGCTGGATCGATCCGGTCGCTGAAGCGCCTTCGTCCCACTGCGCTCAGGCTGCAGCAGGAAGGGAGAACCTCCTGCAGGTCACGGTGCAGAAAGACGATGCAGGCCGTCGGAAACTCGGCTATCAGCGCGTCCAGCGCATACAGATGGGCAGGCGCTTTCAGCGCCCAGTGGCTGCCCGGCCAGGCTACGCTCAAGTACTGCAGCTGGCGCTGATAGTAGCGATAGGGCTCGCTCAGCGGCTGCTGCAACAGCCACTCGGCGTAACTCGGCACGTTGGCCCGAAAATCGAACAGATGGCCGATCCAGCCGTGCTCGAACAGGCGGCTGCACTCGGCCGGTTTGTTGGCCGCAATAGAGTGCGCTTTCACGAAGTCGGCAGCTAACCCGTTCTGGAAGTGGACCAGCGCGCTCGCTCGCCCAAGACGCAGGTCCGTCGCCCAATGCTCGGCGCTGGGCGATGGCACCGGATACAACGCTTCTGCCAGATGCAGCCAGCGGGCAGAAGGATCCTGCGTGAGCAGATTGTGCAGCAGCGAGGTGCCGCTGCGGAATAGTCCAACCACGAACAGCGGCCTGGCTAACGGGACGAAGGATTCCTGACCCAAGCGGGCAAACTCAGCTCCCAGCTGCAGCCGATTCGATAGCAGCCGCAGCGTCTCCTGCCGGAAGACTTCTGCACCGGTGGGAGTCAGGTTTGCCTCATGCTGCAACGACCATAGGAAGCGCTGCAGCGGCTCTAGGAAGTCGCCTGCCCCCCCATCCGATAGTCCAGTCAGTTTTTCGACCTCGGCCATCAGCGCTGCTGGCTCTAGCTGCATTCTCTTCTCCTCGTGCCTGACCGCCATCCGTACCGCACAGTACTGGGTCTTTAGAAAAC
>CAIRNL010000592.1 GCA_903879975.1 uncultured Chloroflexota bacterium
GTGCAAGAAAAGGATCGACCAGGCGACGCTGAGCAGG
Source organism: uncultured Chloroflexota bacterium (assembly GCA_903879975.1). GTDB lineage: Bacteria > Chloroflexota > Anaerolineae > Caldilineales > Caldilineaceae > Caldilinea. The sequence goes on from CAIRNL010000592.1 coordinate 38, forward strand.
GTTTCCAGGGGTCCCAGCAGCGCAACCTGCGCACCACCCAGGCGGCCCATGGCGGCAAAATAGGCGAGGCGCGCAATATAGGTGCTGACCACAGCCAGGACGATCACGGCGAACCAGCCTGACGGCCCAGGCGCAACCCACTGGGCACCGCCCACCAACCACCAGCCTGCCACACAGAAGGTCATGGAGGCTGTGACATAAAAGGCGATTGTGCGTGTCGGGTAGGCTACCAATGTCCACTGCGTGAGGGCCATCTGCAGAGAGAAGAGAAACGTAGCAATCAGAGCCAGCGCTGCACCGACCCAGTTGACCTCTCCGCTCGGCCCGACGAGCAGGTAGACGCCGATCAGGGCCAAGGCCAGCCGCAGCAGGTGGCGTCGCGTGAGCGGTTCACCGCGTAAGGCCAACAGGCTGAGCACCATGGGTGGGCTGAGTGTCAGGATCATGGAGGCGAGAGAAGCCTCCAGATCGTTCAGCGACGCAAAGAAGAGGATCATGCCTGTGGCGTTCACTGCGCCGATCAAGGCCGCAGCACCGAGGCCGCGCCGCTCAATTCGTAGTTTGCCCGGTGCCGTCATCCCCAGCGTTACCCCGAACATTGTCGTTGCGATGACCATGCGCATGAGCAGGAGCGTCGTTGAATCGAAGCCGTCGAGGATCGCAAAGCGAGCAACTGGCGGGGAAAAGCTGAAGGCTAGCGTGGCGAAAAGCGCTAGAAACCAGCCAGCACGTTTTGCTGTCTCTGCCGATGGCGTCGCTCCAGTTGCATCTGCAGGGATCGAGTTGGAGGGGATTTGTACAGTTGCATTGGGGGGGCGTGAGTCAGTTGCGAAAGACATGGCAAGTCCAATTCATAAAAGATCTGGATGTCGATGTCACGCAATGCGTCCTCGTCGGTGGCATCGAGTACCACGACGTCAGGCAGGTCGTCGGCCAGTTGCTGGACGACTGCGCAACTGCGGTCAACGCCAAGCGCGTGCAGTCGTCCCGCTACGCTGGTGCCGAACTCGCCCAGACCGATGACAACAAACTCGCGTTGCTTCCGGTTGAGGAGCGTGCTGTCCCTTCCCTGTAGCTGGTACTGCTAGTCGACGACGCAGTGAGTGAAGCCGCTCAGCAGATCATAGACGCGGCCCGGTATGCTGTCAATTGATTGTCTGACTGTAAAACAGACCTAGGGTTGCAGCAGAGATCACCTTGTCTTATGATCGAGCAATAACATGTTGAACCGTGGCGCCTCTCGCTTTGCTGCCACTCCAGTTTCAGTGAGGAATAGATGATGTACACGAACACCGACGCACACAGTGGGCGCGTTCATACCCTCGGTATCGTCGACATGCATTTCGATCTACCGCTCGGCCTCTTTGACCGCCGCGCTCAGCAGGGATTGATTCGAGATGAGTTTGTGCCTGAACTGCGCGCCGGTGGCGTCAGTTTGATCGGAGCTGCGCTCTTTGTCGAGGACAAGTATCTGCCAGAAATGGGGTTGCGCGTCGCACTGGACCAAGTAGCGCGCCTCTATGACGAAGTGGCCCTGGCCTCTCATGACGTGATGATCTGTCGGGATTATGCTTCAATCGAGCAGGCGCAGCGCGCAGATAAGATCGGTGTGATTATCACGATGGAGGGCGTTGAACCGCTGGGCACCGACCTGCACCTGCTGCGCGCCTTCTACGAACTTGGCGTGCGGAGTGTTGGTCTGACGCATGCCCGGCGCAACGCAGCGGGCGACGGTGGCGTCTTTGCTCCGGCGGGTTCGCCGCCGGCCGGGTTGAGCAGCTTCGGCAAGACTGTGGTGCGCGAGTGCCAACGGCTGGGCATCCTGCTTGACCTGGCACATCTCAATGCTGCTGGCGTCGACGATGTGCTCGCACTGACGGACGGCCCACTCATCATTTCGCACTCGAACCCACGCTACTTTCACGATATCGAACGCAATTCCTCTGACGCTCAGATCAGGGCAGTGGCAGCGCGCGGCGGTGTTATTGGCATCAACGCTGTGCTGCTGACTGCCGATCCGACCAAGGCGACGTTGGATCACTTCGTCGATCAGGTCGCCTATGTGGCAGACCTGGCAGGTATTGAGGCTGTGGGTATCGGCTTTGATTTTATTGAGTTCATCTTCCGCCACTGGACACCTGAACAGCAGGCGGCTCTCTCTGCCAGTATGATCGAGGCGTATCCTGTGCCCGGCCTCACCAATCATAGCCATGCCCGCAATGTGGCGCATCAACTCATCGCCCGCGGTTTCCGCAATGATGAAATCGAGAAGGTACTCTACGGAAACTGGTTGCGCGTGCTGAAGGAGACCATCGGGTAGCACCAGGCTCCTTCTTGCACGCCGGCACGCTATCCTTTGGTGCGGCTGGCGGCACCACGTGCCAGTTCGCCGCTGAGCGTGGCAACGCGCTCGATACCACCTTCACCCGTAGCGGCCTTGACAAGTGCAGAGCCGACGATGACTCCATCTGCAATGTTTGCGACAACTGTAGCCTGTTCGCCGGTGCCGATGCCAAAGCCGACAGCCAACGGCAGGTTGGTGTGCCGGCGCACACGCGCCACAAAATCGGCCAGGCCAGGCGGCAGTTCCGTGCGCGCACCAGTAATGCCGGTGACACTGACCAGATAGATGAATCCGGTGCAGTGCGCAGCGATGAACCGGATGCGCTCGTCTGTGCTCGTTGGTGCCAGCAGGTAGATGGTTGCCAGCCCAGCGGCACGGCAAGCTACTTCCAGTTCCTCTGCTTCCTCCGGCGGTAGATCCGGCACGATCAGCCCATCGATTCCGGCTGCTACCGCATGGTCGACGAAACGCTGGACGCCGAAGGCAAAGAGCGGGTTAAAGTAGGTCATGGCGCAAAATGGTTGGGTCATACCGGACGCACGTAACTCGCGTACCATGGCCAGGCAATCCTCGACGGTCGTGCCCTGCATCAGTGCTGTGTAAGTGGCCGTCTGAATCGTGGGCCCGTCCGCAAGCGGATCGCTGTGTGGAATGCCGATCTCGAAGATCTCGGCGCCATTTTCACCCAACGTTTGGATGATAGCCAATGTCTGCGCTCGATCGGGATAGCCCATCGCTTGGTACGGCATGAACACAGCCCGCTGTTCCGCACGGGCACGCGCAAAGACTGCTTCAATACGTTCCAGGCCGGTCATAGCGTGCCAAGTTCCTTCATGATGGTGCCGAGGTCTTTGTCGCCGCGGCCGCTGAGGTTGACTAAGATGACTTCGTCCTTGCCCATCTGTGGAGCCAGCTTGACAAGATGGGCCACGGCGTGGGCACTCTCCAGCGCAGGGATGATGCCCTCCAGCCGGCTCAACAGCCTGACACCCTCCAACGCCTCGTCGTCGGTCGCGTAGGCATATTCGGTGCGCCCCTGGTCGCGCAGCCAGGCATGTTCCGGCCCAATACTGGCGTAGTCGAGACCAGCGCTGATACTGTGCGTCAGCGCAATCTGGCCGTCGTCGTCCTGCATGACATAGCTCTTGGTGCCTTGCAGGATGCCGAGCCGACCTAACTTCGGATCGGCAAAGCGTGCTGCGTGCGCACCGCCCTCGATACCACGGCCGCCAGCCTCAACGCCAATAAGACGCACTGTATTGTACTCCAGGAAGGGATGGAAGATGCCAATCGCGTTGCTGCCCCCACCGACACAGGCGACGATAGCATCGGGCAGGCGACCAGGTCCATCGTGCGCATCGAGCATCTGGCGCAGCGCCTCACGGCCGATGATGCTCTGGAAGTCGCGCACCATGGTGGGGTACGGGTGCGGCCCTAGCGCGCTGCCCAGCAGGTAGTGCGTCGTGCGCACGTTGGTCACCCAGTCGCGGATGGCATCATTGATGGCATCCTTGAGCGTCTTGCTGCCCGACTCCACGCCGCGTACCTCGCTGCCCAGCAGCCGCATCCGGTAGACGTTGGGTTCCTGCCGCGCCATGTCGATGGTTCCCATGTACACAATGCACTCAATGCCCAGCATAGCTGCCGCCGTAGCCGTTGCTACGCCGTGCTGCCCTGCACCCGTCTCCGCTACGATACGCACCTTCTGCATTTTGCGCTTCATGAGCAGTGCCTGACCGAGCGCATTGTTGATCTTGTGCGCGCCGGTGTGTGCCAAATCCTCACGCTTGATGTAGATGCGCGGCCCACCAAGGTGCTCGGTCAACCGCCGTGCGTAGGTGATCGGCGTGGAGCGTCCCACGAAGGTGCGCAGCAGCCCGTCGAGTTCGGCCTGAAACTCCTTGTCGTGCTTGGATTTGAGATAGACCTCCTCCAGTTCGTCCAGGGCGGGCATAAGCGTTTCGGGCACAAACTTGCCGCCGTAAGGGCCAAAGTGTCCTGATTCGTCGGGCCAGGCAGTGTAATTGACCATCGTGCGAGACTGGATAGGCGTGTCGGTCATGAGGCATTCTCCAAGTTGCGATCCGGACAGCGCTAACTCTGCTGTAGCGCCAAATATAGCACCGAGCAGAGGAGAACGCCAAGCCGATCGCGCGCGTGCGGGGAATATGGCACTTCTGGATGGCTATGGAAACGTGCCTGCGTGTACTAGGACACAGGGACCTAAGTCAATCGGTAGTGATGGAGCAGCGCAGCATGTAGAGCGATTTGCCAAATCGCTCTACAAAACCGCCGGCCTATTTGCGCCCATCTGGACTAGGTTGACAGGCCTGTCAGGTCAGTGGGGAGAGTTGGTGCCTCCCCCTCCACCTGTGCTAGACTACTACCGCTTTCAGTCCTCTTGCGATCTGCGCTATCGAGCCCAGACGGATGACCTGCGCTCCGCAGCCCATATTCAACTCCACTTGGTAGGAGAATTGAGTCGCCCTCCTGATTGCTATGTGAAGTGCTGCGCGTAGTACTGCTGGGCGTTCCCGAATCAACCTGAATGGTGGTTCTGCTTCCCAATAGGAGGCCCTGTGTTTCTGCGCCGTATGTGGCTTGCCGCCAGCCTATCAGTTGTTGGATGTTTGCTAGCGTTTGTGCTGGTGTTGTCCCAGCCGTTGCACGGGGCGGCTGACAGCGAGATGGTGACAGTAGTCAGTCTTGCTGGTTCAATCCAGGCGCCTGCGTTGGTGACTGGGATGGTCTACCTGCCCATGATTGCGAATGATGTGGGCGCTCCGACTATGCCCACTGCACCGCCGAACATCCCAATTAAAACGGTTCCTGTGAGTGCAGAAGTAGGTGGCACCCTGTCTTCCACGATCGGCTCGTTGGAAACAATCATCAAGATACCGCCCGGCGCTATCAGCGAAGATGCATGGCTGGCAGTGCAATTGGCAACGCTTTCTCCTATGGCTGGCAGTCCGCGTGTCGTGGGAGACGTGCTGGATATCCAGTTGCACACCGATGCCGGCGACACGATCACGGAATTTCTCAAGCCATTCACGTTGACGGTCGGATTGGGGGCAGTGGACTTGACTGGAGTGAACCCTGCACAGCTCTCCCTGTACTACTGGAATACGACGACAAACCAGTGGCAGCAGATTCCCAGCACGTTAGATGCTGGCAGTCGGCAGTTGACTGTGGTGCTGGATCATTTGACCATCTTTGCGGTGTTGGAGCGGGTGACGTCACCCGGCACGCCCACAGCGACGCCCACGTCTACAACTACAGTGATACCCACACTCACAGCGACGTCCATGCCCACGGCAACGCCCATGCTCACGGCGACGTCCATGCCCACGGCGACGTCCATGCCCACAGCGACGCCCACAGCGACGCCCATGCCCACGGCGACGTCCATGCCCACGGCAACGCCCATGCCCACGGCAACGCCCATGCCCACGGCAACGCCCATGCCCACGGCAACGCCCATGCCCACGGCAACGCCCATGCCCAC
>CAIRNL010000593.1 GCA_903879975.1 uncultured Chloroflexota bacterium
CGAGGCCGACGTTGAAAGTTTCCCGATTGGCATTCGTGTACCTGATGTCGTACCGCACGCCTCCGTCGACCACACTGCTGCTGCTCTGCTCGATCGGCAGCTCGGCGAGCGGCGTCAGTTGTGGGTTGTCCGGGCTGCAGAGCGGCGACGACGTGGGGACTCGCACCGGTCGCACCGGCACTTCGTCGCCGGCCGGCTCTGCGGGCGCAGCAGGTTCGAGACCGGCTGCCGGCGTTGCGCAGGCTGCCAGCACAACGATGCTTCCCACGATCACCAGAACCGTGAGTAGATACCTTACCTGTTCGTGTGTACGCTTCATGTTTCCTCCCTTGCAGAGATTCATTCTGCACAGCGAAAACCGACGTTTGGCAGGACATCAGTCGGTGTGGCCATGGACGACGCATCCAACAGCAGCCGGGGATCGTCCGCTGGGGCGGGCAGCACACATGTGTCATATGAATAGCCCACATAGACGAGTACCCCGACTTTGCTCGCTCCATCCCAGGTCTCTGCGCAGCTCGGCGGAGCGCCCCCGGCTGGCTCGGCGCAGGCAGTGCGGGTCCACTCGGCGACATTGCCGAGCAAGTGTGCGATCTCTTCCGGCGTTCTGCCCTGGGCGTAGGTGGGATCGTTGACGCCGGTGGGGTCTGTGAAGGCGCGACACGGTGCCGGTGTTTCTGAATAGGAGCCGCCAACCACCGGCTGCCCCTCCAGCGCGCCGGGAGGAGTATCCGATGGGAGCTGCAGCGGTGTCGCCAGATCTGCCGCCCGGGGGAAATCTTCTTCTGCAATGAAGCCGGCACGCACGCGCTGTGCGGAGGCTGGCTGGCCATCGCCCCAGGGCAGCGGGCGTCCGTCGGCGCCGCGTGCCGCACGCTCCCATTCGTCTCTCGTCGGCAGCCGGCGCCCAATCCAGCGACAGAATGCGCTCGCCTGATAGGCATTGACGTAGAGCACCGGCCAATCTGGCGGCTGGTCGACGTACGAGCGGGCGTTGACAGGTTCCACTGGCTGCGTGCAGGCACCGGCCAGCACGCAGTTGTGGTACTGCCGGTTGGTCACTTCGAAGCGGTCGAGCGAAAACTCATGGAATGCCACCACCTCCAGCGGATCGCCCAGTTTTGCCGGGCCGGCGACAAACGGAGTGGTGGGGCCACGCGCGGTGAAGTTGAGCCAGGTATGCCAGCCCAGGGTCCCCAGCCACACACATCCAAGCACGGCGAGCCCCAGCACCACCGCCTGCATCCCCCGGCGTTTCAGGGTCGCGCGCCGGTCGATGCGCTGGCTCGCATGCAAGAACGCTCCCTGTGCCGTGTTGATCTCCCCTGGATTGCGCTCGATCCAGCGCTCGAGCGCTTCGAGCCTGGCACCTGTGTACACATAGTCGTCGCCCGGCATGGAGACAAAGCCTGCCAGCCGTCCGGTCGGCTGCGCACCGGTCTCTACATCACGGCCGCAGGTCGGCAACCAGGCCTCTACATCTGCTGCAAACGCACGCCGCTTCAGCTCTTCCTGGCGCAGGTCGCGCCCATCGACCTGGCCCAGCCAGCGCTGCATTTGTGGCCACTCCGTGATCAGCACCTCATGGGCGATGTCGATAAGTTGCTCTTGCACCGTGTCCTGATCGCCAGCCGGTGGGCCAGCAGGCCTCGTGTCGGGCTGGCTGCCGGTGATGGTCAAGAGGCGCTCGCGTTCCAGTGTTTCGAGCACGCGATCAAAGGTCTCGCTCACGTCCTGCTGTACGAGCAGATCACGGCGCCGTTGCTGCCGCCGCGTATCGGCGCGCCCCTCGCCAAACTGCACGAGACGAACAAAAATACGGCGCACGAGCGGCTCGGAGAGCCCGCTCAGTACACTGTCGGCGTGGTCGATCAAGCAGACGGCCAGCCCGGAGAGATTGTCTCGGCCCAGTGCCAGGTAGGCATCGAGCGTGAGCAGGCGCCAGTGCATCCGCTCCCACAGCCTGGCCAAGGTCTCCTGCAGCATGGGCAGCGCGCCAGGTTCCCCCTCTGCGTCATGCAGCAGAGCCTGCAGCAAAGGCCGCTCGCAGAAGACCTCGGCGCGACGAGCCGGAGCAGTGATCGCTTCGGCCAATGCCTCGTCGCGCAGCGGTGCCAGCGGGAAGAAATGGGCCTGGTTGAGTTCCAGATGGCCGCTGGCGAGCAGCCGCGCCCGATAGTCGCTGCGCATCACAAGGACGAGGCGCACAGCCTCCACCGTCCGCAGTTGGCGGATGGCTTCCACTATGGCAGATTGCTCCGCCGCCTCCAGCGTGAACAGATCCTCGAATGGATCGATCACTAGCAGCAATCGCCTGGGGCTATCGGGCGTTTCAGACAGCCGGCGTGCGGCGCCCGGCCAGTCACTGTCTGTTTCCGCCATGCCGAGCGCAGCTTTCAGGGCTGAGAGCGACCCCGCTCCCGGCCGCAGGGGTGGGATGTCGGCGCGCCACGCGCGCGCGTTGGCGGCCACGACAGGCAGCACGCCGGCCTGGATCAGCGAACTCTTGCCCACCGCCGACGGGCCTTCGACAATCACCAGCTGCTGCCGCTCCAGGCGGTTACACAGTTGCTCGATCTCCTGCTTTCTGCCGAAGAAGTTGGCGGCATCGTCCCGGGTGAAGGGTAGCAGTCCCGGATAGGGGCACGGCGGAATCGGTGGGGGAGAAGGCGGTGGATGGCCCAACTGCTCGATGAAGTTCCCGACCGCCTCATCTGCACTTTCCAGGTCGGTCGCATCGAGCGGTGCCAGCCAGCGCAGTTCCAGGGGGAGGTCGACCGGTTCGACCAGGATGGGCATGAGCGATCCCGTCTGTTCCTGAATGGCGTGGACAAGCGCCATGTGTTCGATCGCATTGCTCATCGGCCGTTCGAGGTAGTGGGGGGAGAGAACGAGGACGACGTAGGTGCTTTGCCGGATTGCGTTGGCCAGCGACTCGAGGATCGGCACGCCATAGGCAAGCTCCTCGGCTCGCACATGAAGGCCGGCAGCCTTGAGGCGGGGCACGAGATGGCCTGCGACCCAGGCATGGTCGGCGCGTACAGAGGAGACGAATACGTCGTAGTGCGGGTTTGCTGGGGTCTGATTGCTGCTCATGCTGTTTTACTCCACCCGGCAGGCCCGTGCTCCCTGAGATGTCGTCCTAAAGGGCTGGGATGGAGAAACCAGGATGTTCGGGCACCGCCGCCGCCGGGAGCGCGCACGGGCCAAATCCTGGTTTCTCTCGACCCTTGCTTTAGCGGCGCGGCACCGGGCCAGCCAGAATTTCTGGCAGGCGCGCAAGGTTGTCCGCTCCAAAAAGATCGTCCACCAGGTTCAGGGCTGACAACTGCCGGATCGTCAGGGGAACCCGCTGGTTGAGATAGCCGTCCTGATCCACCAGTGCATCGTCGATGACTACGGGCAACAGACGGGCTTTGCGCTCTTCCACGCTCAAGTGCCCTGCCGCCACACTCTCGAGTTCAGCCCAGCCACTTTCCAGATAGCGACGGGAGAGGAGAACGACAGTGCGCCTGGACAGTTCGATGGCCCGCTGCACCCCGATGACGGCGGGGACGCCGGGTTCCTCGACGCGGCCTGTCATGGCGATCCTCAATCCGGCCTGCCTGAGCCTGGGGAAGATCTCTTCGTGGAACCACCGCGTGTCTTCCGGCGCGCGAACCCAGCTGATGTAGGCGTCATAGCGGAACTGTCCGGTATCGTCGGCCGGCACCGCAGCTTTCCGGCCGCCCAGATAGAGCGCAATCGGGAAGTTCTCCTCCAGCTTCACCTGGAGAACGGGATGCTGGCTGGCGTTTTCCGCCGTGACCCGAGGGTGGATGTACTCGAAGAGTTCGAAGATGTGGATCAGGCCGTCGCGTGGTGGGGCGCCCCCCAACAGTCCTGCCTTGAGGTGCTTGGTGAACAGGCTGTTGGTATCCCGGGGCAGGATCAACGACTGTTCGTCGTTGCGTGAGGAGGCAATCATGACGCGCCCGCGCCCGCCGGCCAATCTGTCGAGATACCCTTCGGTCAAGCCCATGGCGTAGGTGGGTGCCACCTCCTTGGCGACGTTCCCGATGCCGCCGCTGTGACAGCAGTCGAAGACGGCCACCAGCTTGCGGGCAGGAATGGCGCCCAGCGCTTCGGCCAGTTCATTCCCGGAAATGGCCGTGGAGGGATCTGGTTCCGGTGCAGCCACACCCGGGCGCAGCCGCGTGTCCACTGGCAGCAGGTACTCTCCTGCGGCCGGACCAGAGGCGATCCGGCCGCCATGGCTCGAAACGTAGAGGAAAACGCTCGAATCGGGCGCTGCGCGATCCTGGAGAGCGCGCAGCGCGCCGCGCAGACCCGACAGCGTCGCCTGTTCGTCCAGCAGAGAGACGACCTGCTCGCGCGGATAGCCGCAGATATCCGGATGGACCAGGATGGCCTCCAGGTCGCGGCAGTCAGCCAGTACCACCGCCGGCAGGGGTCGAATGTGCTGGTAGGCGGCAATGCCCACGATGAGTGCATGGGCGTTCTTCAACGAATCCATGGGCACCTCCTCCTTTGGGCAAACTGGCACGCAGCGCTTCGTCCATCTACGTGGATTTCATGAGTGCCTGAATACGCACCAGGGCATCGTCGGCTGCAGCCTGCATGGCCTGGTCTGGGTTGGGGGCTGCCGCCGCTGCCGCCACGCGTAGCCAGTAGGTCTGGTAGATGATGCCCAGCGCCGCAGCGACGAGCGGCGACATGCCTGCCATGATTGCCGGCGTGGGCAACAGCGGTGCGGTCGGCGCGCCCAACGCTGCAACCGGCGGTGTCACCAAAATTCTTGTCCAGACCGGCTGGCCGAAGAGCCGGCCCTGGGCATCGCACAGCGACCAATTGCTCGAGTAGCTGCCCGGGGCGGGGGGCGTTGTGAAGGTCACGGCAATGTCGACACTCTGGCCCGGCTGGCAGAGGGGGACTGCGATCTGGTGGGGCGCGCCCATCGTCTGCCCGCCGGTGCAGACGAACTGATAGTCGTTGCCCCACGTTGTAGCGCCCGTGTTTTCCAGCCGCCAGATTTTGGTGAAAGGCGTGAGCGGCTGCAGCGGCGTGTCGTCGACAATGGGGTCCAACTCCGCCACAAAGCGTGCCGCCGAGGGTCGCGGCTTGAGCCGGGCTGCCGGCACCCTACGCACATCATTGGCCAGGGCG
>CAIRNL010000594.1 GCA_903879975.1 uncultured Chloroflexota bacterium
CAGGTAGTCGATTGGCTGCAAGGCCAGTTGAATGCCGCTGTTGCCTGGCTGCATGCACTGCAAGCGGAATCCCCGGCGTACGTGATTGTGGGGCAGGCGGCCTTTGGGATCGGCGCGCTGCTCATTTTCGGCACGCTGATTTTTTTTGAGGTCATGACCGGGCGCCGTCGCGGGGTGCGCATCCGCACCGCTGAAGGGGGCTCCGCCGAGTTGGATACCAACAGCGTGGCGCGGCGTCTCCAGTGGCACCTCGACCAATTGGCCGAGGTGATCACCGTCGTGCCGGCCGTTCGCTCGCGCGGCGGTTCGGTGGACATCCGGCTGGAGATCGAAACTGCGCCCGATATCGATATCCCAATGAAAACGGACGAAGTGGTCGAGGTCACGCGTGACATCATCGAGCAGGACATGGGGCTGCGTCTAGGCAAGTTGGACGTGCATGTCCGTTGCGCACCCTTCGAACCGGAGTGGAGCTGATCCAAGCTGTTATGTCGCTGATTGAAACCCGTTCACCGTCGATGACCCTGGGGCGGTTCGTCAAAGTCACGTTCTACAACTTGCGTCTGCTGATCCATTCATTTTCCGGAACGACCGCCAGCGAGCCTATGACCCAGCCAATGCCCTACGAACAAAAACCGATCGTTGAACGGGTTGTAGACGACGTAGCGCTGCGCGTACTGGCGAGCAGTGACGGTGGCAAGGACGATGCCGGGAGCGGGGAGGGGTGCACTCCTGTGTTGGTGCCCGACGAACTCGATCTGCCGGTGGATGACCAGCACGCCCCACCGGCGGCGACTGCAGAGAACGGCCAATGGCATGGGCCCGTTGGTGCGGCAGCGCTCTCACTCTTCGGCGCGCTGGAAAGTCTCCTCTTTGTCTCGGATGGCCCCGTGGAGACTACACAGATTGCCCGCACGTTGGAACTCGATGCAGGCGTCGTCGAGGCGCTGTTGCGCCAACTCGACGACGACTATCGCAGCCAACAACGAGGTTTCCGGCTCCTGGAGCGCAACGGCCGCTTTCAGCTGGTGACGGCGCCAGCCGCGGCGGCGATGATCGAGACTTTCCTGAACCTGGACATGACGGCCAGGTTGAGTGCGCCAGCGCTGGAGGCACTGGCCATCGTGGCCTATCGTCAGCCTGTGACGCGCGCCCAGGTCGAGGCCGTGCGTGGCGTCGATTGCTCCGGTATCTTGCGTTCGCTGTTGCAGCGTGGGTTGATCGAAGAGGTCGACCGGCTCGACGCGCCGGGCCGCCCTGTACTCTACGGCGTCACCGATCTCTTCATGCAGCATTTCGGGCTGACGAGCCTGCAAGAACTCCCGCCGCTGGCAAGCAGTGAAACCGAACAACTCGATAAGGTGATTGACACCGAATGACGCCGGCAGTTCCTGCTGCTGGATGGCCGGCGACGTACGCTGGTGTTGGGCAGGCCACCGTGCCCCTGACCCAGATGGTTGGATGTCAGGTTCTTTGTTGGTAGAATGTCATGTAGCAGGTGCTGGTGTGTGGCATCATGATCTCGTATCAGACTGTCCAAGGACCTGGCGATGGCCGACCTGACGCTAGAGCCGTGTGAGCTTGTGATTCGGCGCCCATTGTCCTGGTCACTGGAATTCTGGCTCAACCCAACACAAGAGTTGGTGGGCATGACGAGAGCGAATAGGGCGCGGCCGTTCGGCCAGCTACGTCGACGACCGTCAGCGCAAGGGAGGCAGAATGCGTACCCAATATCGATGGATTTGGCTGCTGTTGGCGGCACTTCTCGTTGGTACTCTGGCGAACACGGCGGGTGTCCCTGCGCTTGCCGCTGAAAAGAGTCTGGTCTGGGAACGCTTTGACGTTGATATCCAGGTCAACCTAGACGGCACATTTGACGTGGCCGAACACCAGGCGATCCGCTTTATTGACGGCACCTTCACGTTTGGTTATCGCAACATCCCCAAGCAGAACCTGGCCTATCTCTCCGACTGGGCAGTGACAGACGCGTCTGGCCATACCTATAGGCAGAGCTACGGCGGGGACGTGCCCTATACGTTTGTGGTCGACGACCAGGGCAGCAGCTATGTGATTCGTTGGTATTTCCCGCCGACGAGCGAACCTCAGACCTACACACTGAGCTACCGCGTCCATGACGGCCTGCGCTACTACAGTGGCGGCGACCAGCTCTGGTGGAAGGCGGTCTATGGCGATCGCCAGTTTCCTGTGCTGGAGAGCCGTGTCCGCGTGTTGCTGCCGGCACCGGCCGTGATCCAGGAGTATGCCGCCTATATCAACGAGCTGGACGCACGTGACACAGTGACGGCGGAATTGCTGGACACGAACCGAGCCATTCTCTTTGAGACACAGCGCACCTTGCGCGCCGGCCAGGAACTCGAAGTGCGCGCTCAGTTTACAGCAGGCGTTGTGGCAGGGACGGCGCCGGCCTGGCAGGCGGAGGCGGATGCGCAGGCGACGCAGCGCGAGGCGGAGATCGCCTTCCAGCAGCAGTGGGGGCCGGTTGCCACACTCTTTTCCGGCGTGCTGGCGTTGGCTCTGCTGCTGGGCGGGCCTGCGCTCGCCTACCTCATGTGGTACAAGTATGGCCGCGACAAGCCGGTCGCCCGTGTAGCTGACTACTTGCCGGAGCCACCCGATGATCTGCCACCCGGTCTAGCGGGCACCCTGGTCGATGACAGCGCCGACATGCAGGATATCATTGCCACGCTCGTCGATCTGGCGCGGCGCAAGGCGATCAGCATCACCGAGGTCAAGGAGCAGGGCTTCTTCCGGATGGGGACTGATTTCATCTACCGCCGCGAGCGGACGGATGTCCCGCTCTCTCCCTTTGAGACAAAGCTGCTCTCAGCCATCTTTGGCTTGGGCCAAGAGAAGAGTCTCTCCGACCTGAAGAACAAGTTCTACCAGGACATCCCCGACATCAAGACGGCCATGTACGAGGAGCTGATCGGCCGTGGCTATTATAAGAACAGCCCTGACCGTGTGCGCAAACAGTTCGGTTGTTTGGGGGGCATAGCGATGGCGCTGGCCGTAGGCGCCTCCATCCTGTTCACCATCCTGCTGGTGGACTTGACCCCAGCTGCCATCTGTCCCGGCTTTGGTATCTTGGCCCTGGCGATTGCGCTGCTGGTGGTCTCACGCTACATGCCGCGCAAGACCGACCAGGGGTCAGAGGCTGTGGCGCGCTGGAAGGCGTTCAAAGAGTACCTGCGCAATATTGATCAGTACACCGACCTGGAGGTGCAAAAGGAAATTTGGGATCGCTGGCTGCCTTATGCCATTGCGTTTGGCATCGATAGAGACTACATTCGCAAGTTCGAAGGGGTCAATGCGCCGGCGCCAGGCTGGTACATCCCTTCGCCTACCCTGTACGGTCCCTATCACCGCCGCTACTATGGGCCAGGCAGCGACCAGCCGCCGATCTTTTTGCCGGGCAGCGGCGGCCCAGGCGAGGGTGGCGGCCTGCCCAGCGCTGGCGGCAGCGTCGGAGGCGGGTTGAGCAGTGCCTCGCGTGGCATGGGCGCCAGCTTGACGAGCATGAGCGCAGGCCTCGGCTCGCTGCTCAGCGGCGCCAGTTCGACGCTAGCCAGCCGGCCGAGCAGTTCTGGCTCCGGCAGTGGGTGGGGTGGAGGGGGCTTCAGCGGTGGCGGTGGCGGCGGTGGCGGCGGCGGTGGCGGCGGTGGCGGTGGTTTTGGCTGATCCCGCTGCCCGCTGTGAAACGTATATCCGTTCAGGACGTATACAGATTGCGAGGCTGATATGATTGGGGGCGGAAAAACGGTTGGCTTGATTCTGATGATCGCCAGTGCAGTGCTGCTGCTCGTCTTTGGCGCCTGGGTGTTGACGGTGTTTTCCACTGCGGAGACGACCAGCGGCGGCGCCGTGTTGGGCATCTTGCTGGCAGTGGGCGTCGTGGCGCCGCTCTTCGGCATCGGCGCCTACCTATTCCGCAAGGGTGGACAGGAGCAGCGCGAGTATGAGCAGGTCGCGAAGGAGAAGCAGGTTCTCAACGCTGTGTTGACGCGCGGCCAGGTGACGGTGAATGAACTGGTGGCTGAAATGCAGCTACCCCAGGAGGAGATCGAACAGATGATCCAGCACCTGGTGGGCAAGCAACTCTTCAGCGGCGCCATCAATTGGCAAAAAGGGGTTTTGTACAGCGTCGAGAGTCAGAAGTTGACGGGCGACCAGAAGTGCCCGAACTGCGGCGGCGATCTCAAGTTTGCTGGCAAGGGGTTGATTGTCTGTCCGTACTGCGGCAGCCAGGTCTTTCTGACCAAGCGTGCTGCGGCACAGACGGCTTGAGTGATTCTCCGGATCGGCGCCGAGTTTACCCAGCCGACAGGGCGGGGTCAATTTTGAACTGTTTGCATGAATGGATTGGAGTAAGCCACAGGAGGCGAATCGATGGCCGACAATTTCGTAGAATTTGCCAAACAACAGATGGGAGCAGTCGAGCGGCTGCTCAAGGGCTTGCCTGGGATCGGCGGGTACGTAGACAAGGACCTGCGCCGCGATGCTGACAAGCGTGTGCGCGAGGCTGTGGCCGCGTCGCTGAGCCAGAGCCAGGCTGCGCTGACTGCCGTGCAGAATGCGCTGCTCAAGAGCGGCGGGCTGGCACTCATGGATGAGATCAACGATGTGGCAGTCCACTTGCAGACGCTGACCGACCGCATCAAGACTGCCAGCTATGGATACGCCGGCTTCTTCGACCCAGTGCGGATCAAAGAGCAGCAACTCGACGCGCTCGTGCGCTTCGACCGTGCCCTGGCAAACGAGGTCGGCTCGATCAATACGTCGATCGCCGCACTGGCCCAGGCGGTCAAGGATCGTACGGACGTATCCTCTGCCGTCGAACAGCTCGGTGCCAAGATTCAAGAACTGAGCGCGCTCTTCAGCAAGCGCAGCGAGGCCATCCAGGCCCCCGGTCTGCTCGACGACCCAGGTTTTGCTCCGCCGCTGGAAAATCTGCCCCCTACGACTGAGTGAGCGGAAATCATCTCGTACGCCAACCCTTTGATCGGCGATTGCCAAGGAGAATGGATTCATGCCAAGAATTATCGATGTCGTCGAAGCACCCAACCAGGGGCCGAATGAACTGGTTGTGCGTGTCCCTCAGGTAGGCTCCGGCGATTTTCGCCTCGGCAGCCAGGTGATCGTGCGGGAAAGCCAGAATGCGGTCTTTTACCGCGACGGCAAGTCTCTGGACATGTTCGGTGCGGGGCGACACACCATCACTACTGCAAATCTGCCCCTCATCAGTGACGTGATGAGCTTCTTCACCGGCGGCAACGACGTCTTCACTGCCGAGGTGTACTTCGTCAATATGCGCGAGTTCACCGACCTGAAGTGGGGCACGCCTCAGCCCATCAGCCTGCGTGACTCCGAACTCGGCTTTGCGCGCGTACGGGGGTTCGGCCAGTACACGATTCAGATCGCAGAGCCCAAACGGTTCGTCGACCAGATCGTGGGTACCCAGGGGCTCTACCAGACTAGCCAGATTGAGGATTACCTGCGCAACTCGATTATCAGCAGCATCACCGACGTGCTGGGCGAAAACATGACCAGTATCTTCGACCTGCCCAGGCTGATGGATGAGCTGGGCGCGGCCGTCAAGGCCAAGGCAGCAGCTGCGTTCACCGCAATGGGGCTCCACCTCAAGCAGTTGATGGTCGTGTCGATTACTCCCACTGAAGAGACGGCCAAAGCCATCGACGAACGGGCGAGTATGGGCGCCATCGGCAATATGGACGCGTACCTCAAATACAAGGCTGCGCGTGCCATGGGCGACGCCGCCAATAACCCGAGCGGCAGCGGCGCAGCAGAAGGCGTCGGTCTGGGCGCCGGCATCGGCATGGGGGCAGGCATGGCAGGCATGATCTCGCAGGCGATGCAGGCAGCTGCACAGCCCCAGGCAGCACCGGCTGCTGCCGCTGCGTCGACGCCGGGCGTGATGACATTGGAGGAGGCCGCCGCCTATCTCAAGGTCTCGCCTGCCGATGTGCAGACCGCCATCGACGCCGGTGAACTCAAGGCCAAGAAGATCGGCAGCCAGTATCGCATCGCCAAGGAAGCGATCGACGCCTATCTGTCGAGCTGAAGCTCGACTGCCTCGTTTGACAAACAGGCCGTGCAGGCGCTACACGCTCAGCACCTGCACGGTTTGTTGTTTGAATGGGTACCCACCGCCATCCGGAGAATCATGACCGCTACGATGAACACAATTGAGCCGACATCCTCTCATCCTGTGCCGCCAGACCGGGTGGGCGCCTGGGAGTATGCCTTGGCCGCCGTTGTGTTGGCCGCGTGCCTGCTGACCGGCCTGGCGCTGGCAGACACGAGGGCTTCCGACCCTGCCGTAGGCATCTTGCGCTTTGCCAGCGACATCAATTTTGATACGGCCAGCCAGTTGATCGATATACTGGAGGCTGCACGCCGCGATGACGGGCTGGCGGCTGTGGTGCTCGAAGTGTCCAGTCCCGGTGGATTTGCCACGAGCAGCGAAAGCATTTTCTACGCGTTGCTCAGCCTGCGCGAGGCAAAGCCACTGGTCGTCGTCGTAGACGGCCTGGCAGCCAGCGGCGGCTATTACATGGCAGCGGCTGGTAATCGTATCTACGCACCACCCAGCAGCTATGTAGGCAACGTCGGCACGCGCGGCGGTCGTCCCAGCGATCCGGCTCTGGTGCCGGATGAGTTGAGCAGCGGGCCTTACAAGCTCGAAGGCGGCAGCCGCTTTGACCAGATTCATCAGCTTGACCTGGTGCGCAACTCCTTTCTGACCAATGTCGTCAACCAGCGCATGCACGCGACGCTCAACCCACTCAAGCTAGCACCGCGCGAACTAGCAGAGGCGCGCATCTATCTGGGCAGCGAAGCGGTTGCACTGGGACTCATCGACGGCGAAGGGGGCCGGCCCGAGGGAATCAAGGCTGCGGCAGAACTGGCCGGTCTCACCCGCTATGGTATCGTCGATGTTGCGGCGTACCTGGGCATGGAGAACATCGTCAGCAGCGCAGAGGAGATGGCTGCGTCGGCTCAAGCCATGCTGGCAGGGGCGTCGCCAGGAACAATCTTCATGCTCGACTCGCGTATCCCCTTCCCGGAAGCCGAGTTGCCTGCCAATTTCCAGCATCTGCACAAGCTGCGCGCCGGCGCCGACTTCCCGTGGCGTACCGGCCGCCCACCGGCTGCAACCTTCGCCGGCAGCCTTGCTCCTGTGCCCGGCCGGCCGTGAGGAACAGGGTCATGAGGCGAAATACCTTCTGGATTCTCGTTGCGGTTGCCGGCCTGTTGTTTGTGACAGGGCCGATGCTCTGGCGCTACCTGCAGCAGAGCACACCACAGGCGACCTACACGCCACCCACAGTGCCGACGGCTGCCGTTGCGGCAACACCCATCCCAACCGCCACGCCCATTCCGGTCGGCCAGGTCAACGTCCCCGCTGGCACAGAGCTGCGGCGCGGGCCGGTCATCGTCGACCTGGCACACTACTCTGCAGTGGAGCGTAACCGGTTCCAGCCACTGGCCAGCGCGCTGGCCGAACACGGCCTCGACCTGCGTTTTTGGCTGCCGACGGTGGACCTCGCTGATGTGACGCAGTTTGCCGATTTTCCTGACCAGTCCGAAGCGTTGCAACGCGATCTCTCTGGCGCGAGCGCGCTGGTCGTGGTGAGCCCCTATTTTCTCTACAGCGAGAAGGAAGTGCAGGTTGTGGCACGGTTCCTCGCCGATGGCGGGCGTTTGCTCCTCATCAGCGACCCGGATATCGAGAGCGATGCCGCGCGCGACACCAACAGCCTGGCCGCACCGCTCAACATCGTATTCAACGAGGATTACCTCTACGACACGGTCGACAACGACGAAAACTACACCTACTTTTTCCAGGGCGATTTCTATGACCAGGCGGAACTGCTGGCCGGCAGCCGCATCGCCTTCTATGGCGGGCGCAGTATCGACGGTGCGGTGATTCCCCAGGTTCGCAGCGCAGCGACGACCCTCAGTAGCCTGCGCACTGGACAGACTCGTTTTACGACCGGCGCCGTGGGCGGCGTTGAGGCAAATGGTTCGTTGGGGCGCGTGCTGGCGCTGAGCGACTTTGACGTCCTCACGGACCCCTATGTCGCGCGCCATGACAATCGCCGGCTGCTTGCCTTTGTGGCCGAATTCCTGTCTGGTGGCGAGCGCAGTCAGTCCATTGCTGATTTCCCAGCCGCACTGGGCAAGGAGGTGGCGCTGGTCATCGACGACAGCGCGCCGGTCGGTGCCCAGGGGCTGAGAACGGCCGCAGAGTTGCAACTTGTGCTCGAATTGTCTGGGCGCCAGTTGCGTCTCGGCCCAACCACCTGGGTGAGCAACACGATTGCTGCCGACGGCAACGATCTCATGTACGTTGCTTCGTATGAGGCGGCAGCACGTGACACCTTGCTGCTGGCCGATCTGGGGCTGCATCTTGTCACCGAGATCGTCACGCCCACAGCCAGTGCACCGCCTGCACCGACGGCTGCAGAGAGCATTGCCCCGACAACGGCGCCCGCCACTGCGCCGGTGCAGGCGCCATCTGCCACGGCGACACCGACGGCAATGCCGGATCTACCGGAGATCACGCCGCCGCCGGAAATCCCGCCGCTGACACCTGGCACAGCCGGTGTCACGGCCACGGCGACGACCGTGCCGGTCAGCCACTTTGCCCAGGCACAGACACCGACGCCTGCATCTACGACGCCTGTACCGACGGCGCCCGCATCACCGGCGGCTGAAGCGACACCCGAGCCGGCTGCGAGCGAGAGATCTGGCGCAGCCGGTGAGCCGGCGACGACAATACCTACTCCAACTGGCACGGCAGCTGTGGTGGCGCCAGCGCCAACGCCTGCAGAGCAGGTCTATCTCGTACGTGACGACGGCATCCGCCTGTTGGCCGCTGAGACACAGCTTTTTATCCAGCGTGCCATTGACGATGAGCATAAAATACTGGCGGTGCTGGGTGAGAGCGCAGCATCGATGGATGCCGGGCTGCAGCGGCTTCTCACACGAAACCTGGCTGGCTGTCTGATTCAGGATGACCTGGTGCTCTGTCCATATGGAGCCGGTGCAGGCGAGATGGATACCACTTCACCTGCGCAGCGAACTGCACAGGCCGAAGGCTCAGATGCGGCGCTGCCGGCCAAAGATGGCGATCCCATACCAGATGGCGGCACCCCTGCAAAGGCGATCCTGGTCGTCGACGATGACCGCAACGCCACGGGGGACGAGATCGGGGAGGCTGATCTCTATGCTGCGCTCCTGGCGGAAGCCGGTTACCAGCCCACGCTTTGGTCGACCAGCGAGCGCGGCTATCCGGAGAGCGATAGGCTGCAGGAGTTTGGGTGGATCATCTGGAGTGATGCTCTTTACGGAAACAGCGGCTTGCGTGGCCAGGCGCTTCAGACTGTGGGTGACGCTATCAATGCTGGGGCAAAAGTGACGGTGAGCAGCCGCATGCCTTTCTTTGGCGTGAGCGCTGAGCCGGCATCGCCTATCGTCGATGTGGTTATTGGGGTTGAACTGCCTGAACTGGTTGAGGGCATTCCGTCCGAACCGATCTTGCTTCCTGCAGGGCTGCCTGATGTCGTTCCGCTCAACTCGCATCCGGACCCTTCGACGGGCGCGCAGATTGCCATGCGGCGCGGCCCAGCAAGCAAGGCTGGCGAAGCACCCGTGCTCATGGTGTACAGTGACGAGAATTTTGACGAACCCAAAGGGGCAAAGCTCATGCTCTTCGGCATGTCGATTGTCTGGCTGCCAGACGATCTTGCACCGAAGCTGGTCGAGAATATGGCTGCTGTGATGCTGGCGGAGTAGGCTGGAGCCAGGGTTGCGCTATCGGCGTCGCCGCCGATCGGGGCGCAAAAAGTGCTGCTGGCGCAACTGGCATTTCAGAGAACCTCGAATTCGACCCGGAAGTGTTTCTGCAATTCGGTCGTCAGCTTCTCACTGATCGTGCATGTGTCGTTGGGGAAACGCAACTCAGCCGGCGTGCCACTGCCGATGAGACGGATCACGAAACTGTCACGTCCCTTCGGGTCGCGCACGGTGTCGTAGAGTTCCTTGAGCCGGTATTTGTCGCGTTCCAGGTTGCCGCTGCGACGGAAGGTGATGAGCAGCTGGCGTTCAGCAGCCGGCCTTGGCGTGATATAGCGCTGCTCGGCCGCTGCTGTTTCAGCGACTGCGGCGGGTGCCTGGGGAGGACGTTTGCCGAGCCCTGTTGCAACGCTTGATTCTGCAGCTGGCGCCACGACCGCCCTTGTCGCAGGCCGTCTGTGGGCGGGGGCCAACTGTAGGTCAGCCGCAACGAGAGCCGGCACCACGACTCTCTCTCGTGCGATGACGGGCGCCTCTTCTCCCTCGCTGTCGAGTTCAGCTGCCTCTACCACAGGGAGGCTGCTCGCCATCCCACTCTCTACAGGGAGGAACGGTGGCGCCGATCCATCCTGCATCCAATCCGGGATGTCGTTTTGGAACGGATTGGTCTCAGGCGATGGCAGGGTATCGTACCCATTGCCAAACTCCTCGTCGTACGCGCCGTTGTCGGTAAAGGCTGTCCCGTTGATCGTGGGGCCACCGTTGAAGAGATGCGTCTGCAGGGTCGGTTCGTCGGCCCTGGTGACGTAGCTCTCGACGTGGGTTTGCAGAATGTCGGCGAGCAGTGTCGTCTGGTTGTCGCGCGTCTGTGCCTTGCCCTTCACGATCACCACGGAGTCGACGACCAACTTCTCTTTGTATTCGCCAAATGCCTTAGGGAAGAAGACAACTTCACAGCCGCCCTGCAAATCCTCCAACTGGACGAAGGCCATCTGGTCGCCCTTCTTGGTGTTGATGGTGCGCATGCTGGTGATCACACCGGCCAGTGTCACGCCCTTGCCGTCGTAGGCCTCGTCCAGTTCGGCGCAGGAGCAGGTCGTCACCTTCTGGAAGTCGATCCCCATCTGCTGGAGGGGGTGGCTGATCGAGTAGACGCCGAGCAACTCTTTTTCCCACTGCAATTTCTCGCGCCCCTTGACCTCCTCAAGATCGGGCAGGCGGATAGGCGAGACGTGGGCCTGCTGGCTGCTGCCACCCATGAGGTCGAAGATGGAGAGCTGGCCGCTGTCGCGCGCGTCGTGGACGGACGCAGACGCGCCTACCATCTGGTCGAGCACGGCCAACAGCTGGCTACGCTTGCCAAAGCGGTCGAGCGCGCCGACTTTGATCAGACACTCCAGCGCACGTTTGTTGACCTGGCGTAAGTCGACGCGATCGCAGAACTCCTCCATGCTTTGGAACGGGCCGCCTTCTTGGCGTGCTTCGATGAGAACACTCACCGGCCCTTCGCCGACGTTCTTGACGGCGGCCATGCCGAAGCGGATCGCGCTGCCCTCCGGCACAGGGAATGCATAGGCCAGGCTCGGATCGCGCTGCGCCTGCTGCGGCGTATCGGGCGGGCGCTGCTGGATCTCGAAGTCGAGGCCAGAGTAATTGACGTCGGGCGGCAGCACGTCGATGCCCATGCGCCGGCACTCGGAAACGAAATTGATGACTTTCTCTGTCTTGTCGCGCTCAACCAGGAGCTGCGCCGCCATGTACTCGACGGGATAATGCGCTTTGAGATAGGCCGTCTGTACGGTGATGACGGCATAGTCGGCGGCATGACTTTTGTTGAAGCCGTACCGCGCAAAGAATTCGATGTCGCCGTAGATCGCCTCGGCAGTGCCGTGATCGATGCCGTTCCTCTCGCAGCCGGCCACAAAAATTTTCTTGTGCTTCTCGATCTCTGACGCTTTTTTCTTGCCAATGGCCCGGCGCAGCAGATCCGCCTCGCCGGGTGTGTAGCCTGCCAGTTCGCTCAGCAACTGGATGATTTGCTCCTGGTAGACGATGATGCCGTAGGTCTCTTCCAGAATCTTGGCCAGCAGTGGGTGCTTGTATTCGACTGGCTCCTCGCCATGCATGCGGCGGATAAAGGCAGGAATATATTCGAGCGGGCCAGGGCGGTAGAGCGAGATCATGGCGACGATGTGCTCGAAGGTCGACGGCTTCATCTCTGTGAGCACGCGGCGCATGCCCTGGCTTTCCACCTGGAAAACGCCGCTCACCTCGCCGCTGGAGAGCAAGGTGAAGGCGTCTTTGGCCATCTCGCCTTCGTACGGGATGTTCTCCAGCGTGTACTCGATACGATGCCGTTCCTTGATCAGCCGCCCGGCCTCGCGCATCACCGAGAGCGTGCTCAGGCCGAGAAAGTCGACCTTGAGCAGGCCGATCGACTCCAGGATGGGGAACTCATACTGGGCGATGGTGCTCGTGACCGTCGACTTGCTGCCGCGCATGATGGGCGTGTAGTGCGTCAGTTCGCGGTCGGCGACGATGACCGCTGCGGCATGGATGCCGGCGTTGCGCGCCACGCCTTCGAGCTGCATGGCCGTGTCGAGCAGATTCTTGACCCAGCTCTCTTTGGCGTAGAGATCAACCAGTTCCTGGCTGTAGAATTCGTGCCCTTCGGTCAGACAGTCCTGGATCGTCACCGGCTTGCCAGGAATGCCGGGAATGAGCTTGGCAATGTGGTTGACCTTGGCCAGTTCAATGCCTTGGGCGCGACCTACGTCGCGCACCGCAGCCTTGGCCTTCATGCGGTTGAAGGTGGCAATTTGTGCAACCTGCTCTTGACCGTACTTTTCGACGGTGTAGCGGATCATCTCTTCACGCTGGTCGTCGGGATAGTCCAGGTCAAAGTCAGGCATGGTGACGCGGCCCGGGTTGAGGAAACGCTCGAAGATCAGATTGTTTTTGAGCGGGTCGATGCCGGTGATGCCGGTGCAGTAGGCGACCAGCGAGCCGGCGCCTGATCCGCGCACGTTCCACCAGATATTGCGGCTGCGGGCAAAGTCGCACAGGTCGGCGACGATCAGGTAGTAGACGTCGAAGCCCATCTCGTGGATGATGCGCAGCTCGCGCTCTTTGCGCTCCTGCACATCTGTAGCGGTGGCATGCGCGCCGTAGAGTCGCTGCAAGCCCTCCTCGGTCAGATGGCGCAGATACGTCTCGTACGTGTACCCCTCCGGGATGGGTAGATCGGGCAGATGGTACGTAGAATCTTCGAGGTCGATTTCACACATCTCTGCGATGCGCAGGGAGTGCTCGAAGGCGCTGGCCGGAAGATCGATGAAGGGGCGGAAGGTCGCCTCCATCTGGGCTCGGCTTTTGAGAAAGTAACTGCCGTCGGTCATGCGCATGCGGTTGGGCTGGTCGATGGTGACGCCGGTCTGCACGCAGAGGAGCACATCGTGTGGTCCGCCATCTTGTTCGCGCACGTAATGAACATCATTGGTGGCTACCAGGTTCAGCCCGAATTTTTCCGCCCACGGGACGAGGGTCTTGTTGACCTGTACCAGCTCAGGGATAGAGTGCTCCTGCAACTCAATGAAGAAATTTTCTTTGCCGAACACATCGACGTACCAGCCCAGCCGCTCGTAGGCTTCGCGCTCCTTGCCCTGGTAGAGCAGTTGCGGCACTTCGGCGCCTAGACAGCCGGTGCTGGCAATCAACCCATCGGCGTGCGCAGCCAGGTAGTCATGGTCGACGCGCGGTTTGTAGTAGTAGCCGTCGATCTGGCTGTGCGACGCAATCTTGAGCAGGTTGCGGTAGCCGATCATATTCCTGGCCAGCAGCAGCAGGTGATAGTTCTCTCGGTCCAGTTGTGCATCGCGGCCGCCCATTGGGCGGCCCCATGCCGTCTCATAGGCCTCAACACCGATAATGGGCTTGATGTTGGCGTCACGGCAGGCGCGGAAAAACTCAATGGCGCCGTGCATCACGCCGTGATCGGTCAGGGCGAGCGCTGGCTGACCCAGGCGCGCAGCTTCCTTGACGAGAAGTTTGACGCGTCCCAGCCCGTCGAGGAGCGAGTATTCCGAGTGGACGTGAAGATGCACAAAGTCGTCAGCCATGATGTGGTAGTGCCTGCCGCTATCGAATCGTCGCCGAACTGAACCTGGCGGGTGTCATGCAATCGTGGGGCGCTCAGCCTGTCTGATGGTCGCAGGCTAGCTTTGCATAATCGGAACCGATGTTCTATGACACCCCTCGTATTATAGCAAAGAACGCTCGCTGTGACGAACGTTCTTGCCCGCAGATGCGCTCCAAATCGGTACGTCCCCCCTCTTCCTGAAAGCTCCTCTCCCGTCTGTTGGCGACAGCGCTGCGTTTGGTGTATGATAGGCGCAATGGCACTATCTGACCCGGACGACTTGCGCACACTCTATACGGCAGAGGAACGAATCCGCGTTGACTACCCGGACGTGCGCCGCGAGACCTTCCCCCATCTGATTCGCTACGTACCCAAAGAAGCTGGCACCGAGGGGTTCATTGGCTATACCAGCCTGGACGCAACCAACGCCGACGCTGTGATTGGCGAGCAGATTGCCTACTTTGAACAGATTGGGGCTGATTTCGAATGGAAACTCTTCGACTACGATACCCCACCCGATCTCAAGGATCGACTGACTGCACATGGGTTCGAGATCGGGGAAGCGGAGAGCCTGATGATTCTGCCACTGGATCACGCTCCGTCGACGCTGCTTGCTCCGCTGAAGCATGATGTGCGGCGCCTGGCCGATCCGCTCGATCTGGCGCAGATTCAGGAGATCAAGGACGAAGTGTGGCAGACCGACCACGAGCAATTGATTCGTTATCTTCACCTGATGATGACACAGCATCCAGAACGCATGAGTATCTATGTGGCGTATGTGGAAGATCGGCCAGCCAGCTGCGCCTGGATTCACTTCCCGCCAGCCAGCCGATTCGCCAGCCTCTGGGGTGGCTCCACACGGTCAGAGTACCGCCGCCGAGGTCTCTATACGGCACTGCTCGCTGTGCGTGTGCAGGAGGCGATCCGCCGTGGCTGGCGTTTCCTGACCATTGATGCCGGTCCCATGAGCCGCCCGATCGTAGAACGCTTCGGCTTCGTCTACGTGGCCACGACCTACCCGTGTCAGTGGACACACGGTCGCCTCACGACCTGAATCTCCTACGCAGATCCTCGCAAAAGCGCCCACCAATCGACGCTGTAAAAACAACTGGCCTGTCAACCGAGGACAGCCACCAGCACTTGTGTTAGGCTGGAGATAGATATTCCATTTGCACAAAGTCGTGTGAAAAGGGGGATACAATGACTGTATTCGACCATGTTGAGTTTGATAACCATGAACAGGTTGTCTTCTGCCGCGATGTGCAGGCTGGGCTGTATGCCATCGTAGCAATTCACTCCACAGC
>CAIRNL010000595.1 GCA_903879975.1 uncultured Chloroflexota bacterium
CGCAGGGGGGCAACGGCGCCGGCCAGAAAGACGACAAAGAAAACAACGAGAGCGATCCGGGCAGGCCAGGCGAGCGCCGCCATGTCCTGTTGCAGGTAGGCCGAGACGATGATCACCGCCGGCAGCCCGTTGCCCAGCGAACAGGTCACCAACGTCGGCAGGCCGATGACCTGTTCGCCGGTGGCCAGCAGATAGTAGACGCCGAGGGTCAGCACTGCGGTGCCGGCGAGGCGCACGGGCCAGAGCGGCGATGTGATTGCCAGCCAGTCCGCCAACAGAGCGGCCGGCAGGAGCAGCAGGAGGAGCCCGGACAGGAGCATCGTCACGCCGCACACGCGCAATACCACGCGCAAGGATCGGAACGGATCGCTCAAGGTGTAGGCCATAATGGTTCTGTATTATAGGAGAATCCCGACAATGACGCGAATCGATTGGCGCCAAACAGCACTGGATCGAACGCAGGGTGTGCGCCGGCAGTTGCTCGGCCATGCCGTCGTGCTGGGCGCGGCCGTCCTCTTCCTATGGCTGATCGAAATGGCCGACTGGCTCATGCTGGATGGTCGGCTGGACAGCTTTGGCATCCAACCGCGCACACTGGGTGGCCTCCAGGCGGTTGTGATTGCGCCGTTTCTGCACGACGGGTTTGGCCACCTGCTGGCCAATACCATTCCGCTGATCCTGCTCGGCTGGTTTGTCATGTTGCGCCGCACCGCCGACTTTTTTCTTGTTGGGCTGTCGGCGCTGCTGGCAAGCGGGCTCGGGATCTGGCTTTTCGGCGGCGCGTCGACGATTCATCTTGGCATCAGTGGCGTCATTTTCGGTTTCTTCGGCTACTTGCTGGCGCGCGGGTACTACGAACGGAGCGTGACCGCCCTTGTGCTCGCCGCCGTCTCCTTTCTCGTCTACGGGGGTATGATCTGGGGCATGTTGCCGCTACACCCAGGAATCTCCTGGCAGGGGCATCTCTTCGGCTTCGTCGGCGGCGTGCTCACGGCCTATATTCAGGCGCGGGCCAATCGGCGTCAGAGCGATCTGGCGATGCGGCCGCCCGTAGCAGTACGTAGAAACGATGCTGGCTGACTTCGCCGCTCAGGAAATTCTGTACGATGTAGAAACCGGCTCGCTCAAAGAGGTGGAGAGAGCGCCGGTTGATCACGGCCACGGTTGCGCGAAAGAACTCCGGTTCAAACTTTTCTGCGCCAAAGGCCAGAATTGCGGCCAGAAAACTGTGTGACAGGCCGGCGCCGATCCGATCAGGGTGCAGCCCCAACCCGACATCCAGCGCAGGCAGCCCGTAGTCGCCACCCGGCACCTGCGCGTCCTCGCCAAAGCAACAGAATCCCACCAGGTCACCTGCATCGTTGCGCGCTGCGTGGTAATGGTAGTCCGGCAGCAACAAGGCCGCAAGGTTCTCCGCGAGATGAGCGGGGTCCGGACTGTAGAGCGTGTCGATGCCCGGATAGCTCCAACTCAGCACGGCGCGCGCCTCGGCCTCTGTGATCGGGGCAAAATGATACTCCACGCCGGCTATCCCTCCAGCGCCTGGCGCAGATCCGCGATCAAATCGTCCGGATGTTCCAGGCCGATCGAGATGCGCAGGAGGTTGGGGGGTGTCGTGGTGTGGGGGCCTTCCACGGAGGCACGGTGCTCGATGAGACTTTCGACGCCTCCCAGGCTCGTGGCGCGCGTGAACAGTTTGACGCGCGCAGCCACTGCCAGCGCTTCTGTGGCGCCACCGCGCACCTGGATCGACAGCATGCCGCCAAAGAGCGTCATCTGCCGGCGCGCAATCGCGTGGCCAGGATGCGCGGCCAGGGCCGGATAGTGCACTACGGCGACGGCGGGATGGCCGGCCAGGAACTCGGCCACGCGCTGCGCGTTCGCAGCATGGGCGCGCATGCGATAGGGCAGTGTGCGAATGCTGCGCATGAGCAACCAGCAGTCGAACGGTGACGGCACAGCGCCGCCCAGCGTTTGGACCAGGCGGATACGCTCGAAAAATGCATCCGCTTCCTTGGCGATGACCGCCCCGCCCAACAGATCGCTGTGCCCGCCCAGGTACTTGGTCGTGGCATGCATGACCAGATCGGCGCCCAGTGCCAGCGGCTGCTGACCGACGGGCGAGGGCCACGTGTTGTCGACGGCACAGCGTGCGCCGGCAGCGTGGGCAAGCGCGGCGATTGCGGCGATGTCGGTAATCTTGAGCAACGGGTTCGAGGGCGTCTCAACCCAGATGAGCCTGGTCTGCGGGCACAGCGCCGCGCGCACCGCGTCGAGTTCGGTCATATCCACGACACTGTAGTCCAGTTCCCAGGGACCCAGCACTTCGCGCAGGAGGCGGCCTGTCCCGAAGTAGACATCTTCCGGGAAGATGACGTGGGCATGCGCGCCCAACGCCTGAAAGATGGCGGCCACCGCCGCCATCCCAGAGCCAAAGGCCGCCGCTGTTGCCCCACCTTCCAGCGCTGCCAGGCATTCTTCCAACGAGCGCCGGTTCGGGTTTTCGGTGCGCGTGTAGACATAGCCGTCGATAGAGGAACCGTCTGCCGCACGTTCAAAGGTGGTCGACAGATGGATGGGCGGCATGACTGCGCCGGTCGCCGGATCGGGCTGACGGCCGGCATGGATGGCCAGCGTTTCCAAGTGTTCGCTGTGGGCCGGATGCCTACTCATTGCGCGGGATACCGGTGATGCGAATGCCGCTATTTTTTACCTTGTTCCGGGCGTTGACGCCGATGAGCAGTGCGGTGAACCCTTCCACGACCGAGGAATTCGCCAATGGGCCGGCATCCACGCCGAAGAAACCGGCGTCCCGGATGAGCTGGGCCGCCGTAGCCTTGGCCTCCTTGCTGTCGCCGGTATAGAGCACATCACAGTCAGGCTGCCAGGCCAGATCGCGCAGGTGGCCGGCGGCGATATTCTGAAAGGCAGCGACGACCTGAACCTTCTCGCCCAGCTGCGCCTGCAGCTCCTCGGCGGCCGAACCCGCAGCGGGGCGCCAGACAACGGAAACCTTGGGGGGCCTGAGTGGCACGACCACCGTCATGACGATCTTGCTCTGCGCGCCGGCGACAATCTGTTCCACCATGCCGGGCTGGCTGTCATAGGGGACGCTGAGCACGACGATGTCACCTGCCTCTGCGGCTGCGGCGTTGGTTGCCCCGCTGATGGGCGCATGGCCGTCGGGCAGCAGCACACGCAGTTCAGCCGCTACGGCATCGGCTTTCTCTGCGCTGCGGCTGCCGATGATGATCGGGTAGCCGGCATGTGCCCAGCGCACGACCAGGCCAGATCCCTCGGCGCCTGTGCCGCCAATCACGGCAATCGCAGGTTTTTGCATAAAATAGTTCCTCCGGGTTCCTCAGGTTAAATAGCGCTCCATCAACTCGTCGAGCTTGTCGAGGTTGATCGGTTTGCTTAGGAAATAGTCGGCGCCTGATGTGCGCACATGCTCACTGTCGTCACTCAGCGCAGAGATGATCACGATCGGCACATTCTCAAACTCTTTGCTGCTGCGCAGGTGACGGATGACTTCCAGGCCGTTCAGCCGCGGCAGATTCAGATCCATCAAAATCATGTCGGGGTGCTCGGACTTGGCCATTTCCAGCGCCTCTGGCCCTGTACGGGCCACCAAGACAGGCACATTGACCATCTCCAGATAGGCAGAGATCGCAAAAATATTCGCTTCACTATCTTCGGCCAGCAGCACCTTATGGCTGGCGCCATTCAGTTCACGCGTCGAGGGCAAGGCAAGCCCTCTTGCCGCTGCGGAAGAGGGCGTTTCGGCGCGAATGGCTGCGTCCGCTGCGTGCCAGGGAAGCGTGACCATAAAACGGCTGCCGGCGCCAGGTACAGTAGTGACCGAGATCTCGCCGCCATGTTGGTTGGCCAGGCGTTGCGAGAGGGCAAGCCCTAGACCGGTGCCGGCATACAACTGGGACATGGGATTATCGATCTGGACGAACGGCTTGAAGAGGCGGTCGA
>CAIRNL010000596.1 GCA_903879975.1 uncultured Chloroflexota bacterium
GCGCATCGTGCTACTCAACAACCATGGCGGCGGCATTTTCGATATCATCGAAGGTCCCAACCGCCTCGACGCCGCTACGCGCAGCACCTACTTCCTCACACCGCAACCTCTGACGGCAGCAGGCACCGCACGCGACCACGGTCTGGCGTACACACAGGTGCACGACGAGGCCGAGTTACAGACCGCGCTGGCCCACTTCTTCGATCCTGCCTGCGGCGCTGCACTGCTAGAGATCGAGACTGAAATGGCAACCAACCGTGCCGTCTTCCAGGCCTTTCGCAGCATGGCAGCAGGGCTGCGACTCTAGCGCCGCCCAGTGCCAACGCTGCTGCGGTGTCCTGCGATCGACACTTGGTCTTGCCAATTGTGGAAGCGTCCACAGTCTGACAGCAGCGTGGGCGGTATAATGCGGCAACACTTGTGTAATCACGACGAATGACACACGGAACCGAGGAGAAATCGCATGACCCAACAACGCGTTGTCAGCGCCGAGCCGGTCGCCTGGACACCGATCAAGCACTATGAGGAAATCCTCTTTGAACTCTATGACGGCATCGCCAAGATTACCATCAATCGCCCGGAGAAGCGCAACGCCTTCACGCCGCTGACCGTGCACGAGATGATCGATGCCATGGCCATCTGCCGCGAGGATCCGTCGATCAAAGTGATCATCCTGACCGGCGCCGGCGACAAAGCTTTCTGCAGCGGCGGCGATCAGAGCGTGCGTGGCGTAGGCGGCTATGTCGGCACGGATCAGGTGCCACGCCTCAACGTGCTCGATCTACAGAAGATGATCCGCTCGATCCCCAAGGCCGTGATCGCCATGGTAGCGGGCTATGCCATCGGCGGCGGCCACGTCCTGCACGTCATATGCGATCTCACTATCGCTGCGGAGAACGCGCGCTTCGGCCAGACAGGGCCGAAAGTTGGTAGCTTTGACGGTGGTTTTGGGGCATCCTACCTGGCACGTATCGTCGGGCAGAAGAAGGCGCGCGAGATCTGGTTCCTGTGTGACCAGTATGACGCCCAAGAAGCGCTGGACATGGGGCTGGTGAACAAAGTTGTGCCGTTGAACGAGTTGGAGCCAACAACCATCGAGTGGTGCCGCAAGATCATGGAAAAGAGCCCGCTGGCCATTCGCATGCTGAAGGCATCCTTCAACGCTGAGTTGGACGGGCAAGCCGGTATCCAAGAACTAGCCGGCAACGCCACGCTGCTCTACTACCTGTCAGAGGAAGCACAGGAGGGCAAGCAAGCCTTTCTGGAGAAGCGCAAGCCCGACTTCGACAAATTCCCGAAGTTCCCGTAATGTTTGGGAGTCAGGCCATGCACGGATGCGATGGGTCGGTCAGGCACGTGTCGAGACCAGTCCCTCCATCCGTGCCGGCCATAGCCCACTGTACGCCACCTCACCGCCATGCTACACCTCGCTGCGACACCCTATACGCTCCGCTTTCGTACGCCAGCAGCGACCTCACGCGGGGCACTGACCACGCGCGAAATCTGGTTGATGCGGGTCTGGGATGATGGCGCGGCGGAAATCAGCGGCTGGGGCGAAACCGGAGCACTTCCTGGGTTGAGCCGCGATGATTGCAACGATTTTGCCGCCCAAATGGCGCACTTCTGTGCTGCTTTCAACCGCAGGGGTTACAGCACTCCGGCGGAGGCGCTGCCCGCTGTGGCAGAGATCAGCGCTGCACTGCCATCGCTGGCATTCGGCGTCGAAACGGCTCTGCTCGATCTCGCCGGTGGCGGGCAGCAGCGCCTGTGGGACACATCCTTTACACGTGGTGAAGCCGGACTGCCGACACACGGCTTGATCTGGATGGATACGCCCGACGGCATTATGCGCCAGGTCGAGGCCAAGGTCGCTGCGGGCTTTGACGTCATCAAAATGAAGATCGGGGCGCTACCCTTCGACGCAGAACTTGCGCTGTTACGTCACATACGCAACAGCTTCCCCGCTATCGAGCTACGACTGGACGCTAACGGCGCCCTTGCTCCGAGTGAAGCTCTTCAGCAACTGGAGGCGCTGGCGGCGCTCGATATTGCCTTTGTCGAGCAGCCGGTGCACAACGGCCAGTGGGAAGTGATGGCCGCCATCTGCCGCCGATCGCCCATCGCGATCGCCCTCGACGAAGAATTGATTTCCATTACCAGCGACGAGCAACGTAGCGCCCTGCTGACCACGGTGCGCCCACACCTTCTCATCCTCAAACCCGCATTGCTTGGCGGTTTTTCCGCCTGCCGTGCATGGATCGCCGACGCCCAAGAGTGCGGGGTACAGTGGCTCGCCAACTCCCTGCTCGAATCCAACGTTGGGCTCAACGCGATCTGCCAGTGGGCGAGCGTCTGCGGAAGCGACACAGTGCATGGGTTGGGCAGCGGCACACTCTTCACCAACAACATCGACAGCCCTGTCCGACTGCGCGGCACACGACTCGAACTGGATGCAAGCCGCGCATGGGATTTCAGGTTTCAAGGCAGCGTGTCACCGGCGCTTTCGCAAGCACCAGCGCCGTAGGTTTGACACACGACAGTGTCGCCCCTTGATGTATCCAGATGGGCGATTGATCGCCCGCACAGTGGCCAGCGCTCGCCGTTTCGTGCACGCTACAGCATGGGGGCGCAGGGTGTCCCCCCCAATCGCCGGCACGCCAGTCATCTGGTGTGCACCCCGGGTCACCGGGCAGACGTCATTTCCAGAACGCCCATCTCGGTAGCTGCACGAGCGATCCCATTTCGGCGCGTTCTGGACAACCGTCCCCTGTGTTTTGTGTCATGTGCCCCTGCCTGTGCTTGTCCCTCCTCCGCTATCGTAGATGGGTCGATGGCAGCGGCTCGCATGTCGCACCAGGGGTCAGCAACGTAGAGAGAGAAAGCACATGAAACACATTGCAGTGATTCGGCTGGACGACGCCAACTACGACGAGATCGTCCGCTTCCTCGGGCAGGAGATCGAGATTCGCCACCGCGGCTGCGGCGGCGACAGCGAGCGCGCCCGCGCCCTCATCAGCGCGCTGGACGGCGAGGTAGACGCTATTGGTTTAGAAGGGCTACCTGCGCAGTTGCAACTCGGCAGCACACAGCGTGCCCATGAGATCGGCGTAACGTTGCCCAGGAGCGCCGCCAAGACCCCGGTCGTCGACGGCAGCGGCATCCGCCCCGGCTTGGAGCGGTGGGCCATCATCCTGGCCGACCGCGCGCAGCCGGGTATCTTCGCGGAGAAGCGTGTGCTCATGGCGCCCGGTCTCAACCACAGCGGTCTGGTGCAGGCGCTCAGCCGCCACACCCAATCGATTCGCTACGCCGATCCTATCTTCTATTTCAGGCTGCCCGACGTACCGCTGGTGGGGGCGCACAGCACGCTGGAACAGGCAGCCAGCCCAACGCTTGATCAGCTCAAGGACGCTCCTTTCCGCCGCTTGCTGCCGCAAGCCGGTGAGCCAGGCCAAGAACGCGCCGCCGCCCCCTTTCACAACGCCGACATCATCGCCGGCGACATCGGCGCCATCCGCCGCTATGCGCCGGCACGGCTGGCACACAAGACAGTCGTCGTCGAATCGGCTGACCAGGCCGACCTCGACGATCTGCGCCATCGCGGCACAAGCATCGTCATCTCGCTCATGCCCTCGCTCAATCCCAGCGACGACCTGGGGCGCTGGTCGGCCGCCACAGTGGAGGCTGTGCTGGTTGCGCTGCGTCGCAATCCAAACCAACCCCTGAGCGAGGATACCTATCTCGACCTGATGGCCAACATCCAGTGGTCTCCCGCCATCCGCTACTTACAGCCTGAAGAGGCTGGTATCAACCGCTTCGCCTTTGTCATCCACCCGCTCAACGTCGGATTCATTCAAAAACACCCGTTCCTCGGCTGGACGAAGTATCTACCGGACGATCTGGTCGAAGAAGTATCGGCCTATATACCGGCCATGTACGTCTCACGCATTACCGGCGGCGTCTCAGCAATGACAGGACAGCGCATCGAAGGTCATCTGATCACGCTGGGCGCCACGCCACGCATGATGCTCAAGCACAATGCAGCCTTCAGTTATCGCCGCATCAACGAAGCTGCACGCCTGGCCGAACGAAAGGGTGCGCGCATCATGGGTCTGGGCGCCTTCACGAGCGTCGTCGGCGATGCGGGCATCACCGTGGCACACGAGGCGGACATCGCCATCACCAGCGGCAACAGCCTGACGGTTGCCATGACGCTGGAGGCAGCCAAGCAGGCGGTCAAACTCATGGGAGCGACCGACCTGACCCAGGGCAAGGCGATGATCGTCGGGGCGACCGGCTCCATCGCCTCAGTCTGTTCTCGGCTCATTGCCCAGGCCATCAGGAATGTCGTGCTTGTTTCCATCGAACCGGAGAAACTGCTGGAGCTCAAGCGCATCATCGAGGAAGAGACAGCCGGGGCCGAGGTGACGATTGCGACCAAGGCGGGCGACCTGATCTCCGACTGTGACCTCGTCATCACGGCGACGTCCGCCTTTGGCCAGCGCGTCATCGACATCACCAAGTGTAAGCCCGGCGCCGTCGTCTGCGACGTGGCGCGGCCGCCGGACATTAACCCAGCCGAAGCTGCGCTGCGCCCCGATGTACTGGTCATCGAAAGCGGCGAAGTGATCATTCCGGGCGACGTCGATTTTGGCTATGACATCGGCTTGCCGCCCAAGACCTCCTATGCTTGTCTGGCAGAGACTGCCTGTCTGGCCATGGACGGGCGCTTCGAGGATTACACGCTTGGCCGCAACATTACGATGGAACGGGTCAAGGAGATCTATAAGATTGCGCAGAAGCACGGGTTCAAGCTGGCCGGCCTGCGATCCTTTGAGGGGTATGTCACTGAGGAGGGTCTGGCCGCCCGTCGCGCCCTGGCCGAGCAGTATCGCAACAATCCGAAACTCCTCGCCCAGGTGCGCGCCGAAGCTGAGCGCAAACTCCTGGATATCCCGGTCATGGCCAAGGGTGTCAAGCAGTCCAACACCTTCGACAAGCGCTGGATCACGGTCGGCGCAACGCTCGGCGTGCTTGCCCTCACCCTGTTCGCCCGCCTGCGCCGCTGAGGGGTAACCTGTCGACGCGTAGCAGTGCCCTCCTGACATCGAACCTTAACCAATGCGCCTGCCCATGAACGGGCAGGCGCATCCTTGACATGACAATGGATGTGCGTCGAGCCAGCTACAGAGATGGGATATAGAAACGAGGATTTTCGGGCACCGCCGCCGCCGAGCGGGCGGGCTGGCAAAATCCTGGCTTCTATCGGCCTGCACTTTCGCCCAGCTGTCCCTCGGCGAACTGGCGGCGCAGCGTCTTCTTGTCGAACTTGCCCACGCTTGTCTTCGGCACTTCGTCGATGAAGACCACACGCTCCGGCACCCAGAAGCGCGCTACCCGCGCACCCACATATACCTGCAATTCCTCTGCCGTCAGGTCCCAGCCATCCTGCGTGCGCAC
The DNA here is from genome assembly GCA_903879975.1 of uncultured Chloroflexota bacterium. GTDB lineage: Bacteria > Chloroflexota > Anaerolineae > Caldilineales > Caldilineaceae > Caldilinea. Next base: position 5,461 of record CAIRNL010000596.1, read on the forward strand.
AACGCACGCCATGGGACGTTCCGACCATTGCTCGTCAGGGATCGCAATAACTGCCGCCTCCAGCACCTTGGGGTGTCCGATGATAACGCCCTCCAGTTCCACCGTCGAAATCCATTCACCGCCGCTCTTCACCAGGTCCTTGGTGCGATCCATAATTGTCATATAGCCATCCGGCGTCATCGTCACCACGTCTCCCGTGCGGAACCAGCCATCCTGGGTCATATAGTCGGGTGTGGCATTACGGCGGAAATACTGACGGATGACCCACGGCCCGCGCACCTGCAGTTCGCCCATCGTCTTGCCGTCCCACGGCAGTTTGCGGCCGACTTCGTCGACGATGCGCAACTCGACCC
>CAIRNL010000597.1 GCA_903879975.1 uncultured Chloroflexota bacterium
CTACCTGGCAGCGACCCAGGAACAGCGACTGATACAAGAATTTGTTGAGAATTTGCAGCAATATACCGTAGACATTGGAGGAGAGATGCTGACCTACGCAGAAGAACTCAAGCAAGAGGGGCGGCAAGAGGGCCTACAGGCGGGACTACAGGAGGGACTGCAGGCGGGCCGACAGGAGGGACTGCAGGCGGGCCGACAGGAGGGAGCGATCAACACGATCGACAGCCTCCTGTCCGCAGGTGTAGAGTGGACGTTGATCACAAAAGCGACCGGCATCACGCCGCAGCAGTTTCAAGCCCTCAAAGAGCAGCTGCGGCAGCTGTCGTCGTCCAACTGATCCTGTTGACTCGAATGCGGTCGCCAGGTCTTGATTGCAGGTCGTCGTCTATTTCGCGGCGACCACGTCGGATCGTTTCTACATCCATGCCCGTTATCTGTGACAGGCGTGTATCACCTCCATGACGGAACGGCCACTCCCCAAGAGGTCTGGCGGCTGCAATGGCTCAGGCAACGCGCTTGTAGGTAAAAAGTGCAGTGCCGGGTTTCTCGTCGATGGCGACAGTGAAGCCATCCGTCAACAGTGCCCTGCCCGACATACGCCGTGCGTGCCGCTCATCCCACGAGTACAGTTCGTACTCTGCATCTGGCTCCAACGCCTGCAGCGTTGCTTCCCAGCGCGGAAACGGCGACTCGTGGCGCCGGAAAGCCACCACCATTCCCTCGCCCAGGTCTGGGCGGTCATATTGCCAGGCCGCCCAGACATCACATGCCAGGCTGTACGTGAGCAGGGGATAGAAATCACCATAAAAGTATTTGCGTAGGGCGTGAGCTTCAGCCATCAGTTGCCTGATGGCTGCCACGGGCAGGTCGGAGTGGCCGTCGAGTGCCTGCAAGCTCCAGTGCGTCACCATGCCCGGCCCCAACGCGCTGCGCAGCGCGTAAGCAGTAGGCTCGTCGCACACGGCCGCCGTCAGCGGAACCCAGGGCGCCAGCCCCTGCGTCTGCGTCTGCATGACCATGGGATCAAATGGCCAACACTGCCGGTCGCTGCGCCAGAGAACCACGCTGCGCATGATCGTTTCCAGGTCGATGCGCTGGCCCCCACCGGCACAGTTGTCGATGATGAGAGCCGGGTGACGCGCCAGCAGATCGTCCCAAAAAGCATACAGACCGGTAACATGGCCGATCTCACTCATCCCAATCCGGTCCGGGGCGTCTGCCATGGCAAAGAGCTCCGGTACGCGCAGATCGTTAAAATCCTGGCGATAACATGTGATCCCACCCTCATCGATCAGGGTTGAGATCAGCTCAGTGATGTGGCGGCGTGCCGCCGGGATGCCAAGATTGACCATGTAGTTGAACCCATTGGTGTTACCAGAAGGCACCGGGCCAATCAGCCACTCCGGATGTTCCCGCACCATGCGCGAGCCTTCGAAGGCTCGCTCTGGCTCGACCCAGAGCAGAAACCCCAGCCCAGCAGCTCGCGCTGCATCCCCGATAGGCTCGAAGCCATGCGGGTAGCCTTGTCGGTTGGCGACCCAACTGCCCACCTCGCGCATCCAACCGCTCCCCAGGCTGTCGGCGGCTTCGACGATGGGACGCTCGCCGTACCAACCTGCATCGATCCAATAGCACTCGGTCGGAATCTGGTTTTCGGACAACCACCGAATCTTTTCCAGGTGCTTTGCCTCCGGCTGGGCTCCCCATACGCCATCACCGAACGGCGGTTGCACGATCTGCTTCTGCGATCTCGGTACATAATGCGCCAGCAACAGACGGCGAAACAGGTTGTGACTGCGGATGCGATCTGCCCAGTCAGGCAGGGGGCCATCGGCCACGTCAGCTCCGTCCCAGAACAGCAGCAGGATGCGCGGCGTGCGGATTTCTTCGCCGGCATGAAGCTTGAGATGGGTCCGTTCCATACCGGCGCGGACACGGACCCCGTCACGCCGCCGCTCGAAGGTAGCCGCCCAACCCGCAGACCAGCCAATTGCCGCAATGACGCCACCGTTGCCCAGTTGGAGATTGAAAAAGGGCAGATGAAGCGTAGAGGATTTTCCGGTGCGCGCCGACAGATCCAGGCGCGATCCCCCCTGACGAAAGGTGAGGGGCGTCGCCAACGGCTCAAAGTCGTCGCGCTGACTGAGGCCGCCCCGAGCGTGGTGAACCTGGCAGGGCGACGCTGCGTCGACGGCGAACAGAACATCGAGGGGGACGATCTCGGCCAGGATAGCGGTGTCTGCTGTTCCAATATTCTTGAACCAGGCGACCCATTCCACGGCGGGGAAGTCTGCAAACGTCTTTACCTCACAGCGACATTCCAGCGTCGTGGACGGATCGACGAAGACAATCGTCTCCAGGTGGGCGCCGTCTACAGCGCGCGTTCCTTCGCTACGCACGCTCCAACCCGGCAACAGAGATGCCGAAGGCTGACCGCCGTAGCGAAAAGATACCGGGAAATGGCCCAGGCCTGCGCCGGCGAACGGCAATCCAAAGCGTTCACGGCGCCAATCGTGGGCAGCGGCAATTTCTGACTTTCGGACGATATCAGCCATATCCTTCTCCTGTTGGCCACACTCAGGCAAATCGGACGCCTGACCCAGTCGACTGTTATCGGAAACGATGCCATGCTCTAGCACTGCCCCCTATTGACAAATCGAGGCTTTAAGTATACTGTATACAAAATACCAAACCGCAAATCAGAGATGAGTGCGTTTCCTCTGCGGTGTCGCTTTTTCGTGGTGGACGGTTTTGTGGGCGGTTTGACAGCCGATGCACTCACAGGCTCGTCTGGCGGAGAAACTGGAGTATGCGAGACAGAGCCAACAACCTGCACGACGCAGCCATCGTCCGTCTGAATGCCCAAATTCATCCGGTGACGCCCTACGAACTTGCAGCATACGAGCGTTATGGACTGTCGCCCAGCCTGGTGGAGGCGCGGACGCCCGCAGAGATCATTCCGAACGTCGCCCAGGCGGACGCTGTCTTTGCCGTCTCGGTTGCGTTGCCGGCACCGGTGATCCAGGCGATGGCTCGCTGCCGGGTCATCTCGCGGATGGGGACCGGTGTCGACAAGATCGATGTGGCAACCGCCACTCAGAACGGAATCGTCGTCACCAATGTCCCGTACTTCTGTGTAGAAGAGCAGGCCGATCACACGATGGCGCTGTTGCTGTCGTTGGTACGCAAACTCCCGCAGATGTCGAATATCCTGCGCAATGGCCAGTGGAGCCAGGCCCGCAGCCTCATGCAGACACACCAGCGGCTTGTCGGACGCGTCCTGGGCCTGGTTGGCTTTGGCAATTCGGCCATGGCGACGGCGCGGCGGGCGCGGGGGTTTGGCATGCGGGTGATGGCAACGCGGCGCAATCTCGAAACAGCGCGTCGCTCAGCGACCGAGATCGGCGTCGAATTGGTGAGTCTCGACACTCTGTTGGCGGAATCCGACTATGTCTCGCTCCATCTGCCCTTGAACGCGGAGACCTACCATTTATTCGATGCTGCAACCCTCCACAAGATGAAACCAGGCGCCATCCTCATCAACACCTCACGCGGCGCCCTGGTGGATGAACCGGCATTGGCGGCTGCGCTCCGCGAGGGGCGTCTGGCGGGAGCCGGCATCGATACTTTCGAAGTGATCGATGTTTTTGGCAGCCCCGAAGGCCCACCCGATCATCCTTTTCTTGCGCTGGAGAATGTCGTGCTGACCCCACACGTCGCCGCCGGCTCCGTCCAGGCCATGCAGGATGTGGTCACAGGGGCTATCGAGAATGTAGTCGCCGTTCTGACAGGGTCATGGCCCGATCCCGCCAATATCGTCAACCGCGGCGTACAACCGAGGTATCCGTTGACCGCACAAGACCTGCCAGATTGACAGATTTTCATGCCCATGATTAAAGAACTATTGGGAAGAGAAAGTGGACAGAGGTTTGCCTGACGCGCCAGGAGGCACCTGTCAACCAAGAAGGCGCGTCGAGGATCCCTTTTTGAATGAGAATGGAGGCCCACGTGGTATCCGAAATCCTGCCTGTCCACAGCCGAACCCTGAGCGATGAAGTGACAGACCGCCTGCGTGAGGCCATCCGCAGCGGAGCGATTCCGCCGGGGAGCC
>CAIRNL010000598.1 GCA_903879975.1 uncultured Chloroflexota bacterium
GACGGTGGCCGATTTCCGCAAATTCGGCGACGTCCTGGCTGAACTCAACGAACAGGCGCGCGTCGTCGTCCTGGGTTCGGCCGGCGCGCTGAACGCAGCCAACGAGCAAAATGGCCGCCGCCTCAAGATTACAAAAGTGATGTAGTGCGCGTCGCCTGCTGCCAGCGACCGTTCTCCTTTGCCGAAGCGTGGCCGGCTTATACTGCGCCCATGGCCGGCCAGGTGTGGGAGATGCGCGCGGGGCAGCCAGCATGCTATCTGGGCGGATAGGAGGAATCGTGGCTCGATGGCGATGCGCATCCCATCGAGATCGTTGGCTCTCATTTGGAGCCACCACGCAGCCTCCCTGGAATCAGTTACAACGAATCTACCTATGCCCAGCACAGCAGACGTCCTCATTATCGGCGGCGGCGTCCACGGCGCCAGCCTGGCCTTTCACCTGGCACAGCGCAGGGTCAAGGCAATCGTCCTCGAAAAGAGCTTTGTCGGATCAGCGGCCACTGGACGGTCCAGCGGTCTCGTTCGCATGCACTACGACACAGAGGCCAGTTCGCGGCTGGCTTGGCTGTCGTTCCAGTACTTCCGCAACTGGCGCGAGATGGTCGGCGGCGAATGCGGTTTCACGCGCACCGGCTTCCTGCAACTCGTCGACGCCGGCCTGGAGGAAGCGCTCAAGGTCAATACGGCCATGCAGCAGTCCATCGGTATTGCGACGCTGCTCGTCACCGCAGATGACGTCAGGCGGCTGGCGCCGTCCTTTGTGACCGACGACTTCGCGCTGGCGGCCTACGAGCCGGAGTCCGGCTACGCCATGCCCGCCGACACAGCCAACGCGCTGATGACCGCCGCACGCGAGCGCGGCGCACGCCTGGTGCAGGGCTGCGAGGTCACGGCGATCCACACCCGCAGCGGAAAAGTGACCGGCGTGAACAGCACGCAGGGCGACTTCAGCGCGCCGGTGATCGTCAACGCGGCTGGCGCATGGGCCAATCGCATCAACAGCCTGGCCGGGGTAGAAGATGTGCCGCTGACCACCTGGCGCCACGACACCCTGTTTGTCGTGCGCCCGCCGGAAATCGGGCCGGCGCATCCCACGGTGATCGACTATGCCAACGACATGTACTTCCGGCCCGAAGGCAACCTGACCCTGGTGGGACTGGAGGACGGCAACCCGTTGGGCGACTCACCGGATGGCAGCACAGAGCATGCACTGCCGGGCTTTATTGAGCGCGCCATCGACCGCATCTGCCGGCGCATCCCCGCCATGGAGAAGGGACACCTGCAAAGCACGCACGGCGGCTACGACGGCATCTCGCCGGACCAGAACCCCGTACTCGGCGCGGCAGGACCGGACGGCTTCTATCTGGACTGCGGCCACAGCGGCACCGGCTTCAAGACTGCGCCGGCCATCGGCCTGTGTATGGCGGAACTCATCGTCGACGGCGCTGCGCGTACCGTAGATATCTCGTCGTATGCGCCGGGCCGCTTTGCTGAGGGCAAGCTGATTCAGGGCAATTACGACAACATCTGGCACTGAGCGCGATTCGCTCGATCTGGCCAGACAACGCTGAACGTTCGTTCACGCGCTGACATCGACGGCAGGCCCAGGAGCCATTGGGCGGACGCGGTGCTGACGGGCCAGCCAGCACTTCGGGTACAATCATGGTGTTGTTGCGAGATGGGTGCATCGGCAGGGGAGACTGGCGGTCTCTCAATCGCACCAACCCATCCATTCACCAGACAGAAACGAGCATGCCTGTGGAAATGCACTGCCTTGACGTTCTCTGTGTCGGTCATGCCTGTTATGACCTGATTTTTGCCGTCGACCATCACCCTGCGCCGGATGAGAAGGCGAGCGCCAGCACCTTTACCAGTTGCGGCGGCGGCACTGCTGCCAATGCCGCCGTCACTGCGGCCGCCCTGGGCGCGCGCACTGGGTTTGCCGGCTACCTGGGCAACGACATCTACGGCGCACAGCACCTGGCCGAGTTCCATGCGGCCGGCGTGGACACGCGTCTCGTCGTGCGCGGCGCTGCAGCTACGCCCATCTCCGCCATCTTCGTCAAACCTGACGGCGCACGATCCATCGTCAACCACAAGGGGGACACCAACCGACTCACAGAGGCCACCGTGCCGTATCAGAGTGAAAGTCCGCGCGCTGTGCTTTTGGACGGCCACCAGCCGGCACTGGCGCTGGCTGTGGCTGCGTGGGCGCGCCAAAACGGCATCCTGACGATTCTTGACGCCGATACGCTCACCGCGGGTAACATGGAACTGGTGCGCCGTTGCGACCTCGTGGCTGCGTCCGAGCACTTTGCCCAGGCCTTCAGCGGTACGGCAACCCCCGCTGCCGGCATGGCAGCGCTGGCTGCGCTGGCGCCGGCTGTGATCGTGACCTTGGGCGAGCGCGGGCTGATCTGGCAGCGCCATGGGGAGACAGGTGCTCTGCCGGCCTTCGCTGTCGACGTGGTCGACACCACGGGGGCAGGCGACACCTTTCACGGCGCGCTGGCAGCCGGCGCAGCGCGCGGCATGCCATGGCTGGACCTGCTGCGCTTTGCCAGCGCGGCGGGTGCGCTCTGCTGCACGAAACAGAGCGCGCGGCTGGGGATTCCGACGGCAGCGGCGGTGGCTGCGTTGCTGGCCGGACAGTGAGCTCGTTCAGATCTCAACCCTACAAGATGCAGAGCTCGCAACGAGAGCACAAGGATAGTCGCCTACCGAGTCAGCACTGGCTGATCGGCCGGCGCTGGCTCGGGTGTCTTCTGCCACAAGCTCTTTAGGTAGGCATTCCACTCCGCTTGCAGCTCCACAACAGAGAGGCCAAAGGCAGCCTGGACGACCTCAGGCCAGCGGTCCTCCGTCCCGAGCGCGGCCAGGAGCGCAGGGATCGCAGCAGGGCCGCGTTCAGCCATCAGCGCATCATAGAACTTATCAGCCGCATATGCACTGCGATACTCTGCATACCCAGGGTAATAGGCAGAAGCGTTGTCAACAACGGGAGACCGCAGCAGATAAGTCCGGCGAACACTTCCTACATCTTGATGAATTGGTGTGCCGCCAGTCACCACTGCAGGCAACTCATCCGCATGGCCGATCAGCCAGCTAGACAAAAATGAATACATCGGTTCCCACACAGGCACTAGATGATAGTACGCTCGGCTCTCTTCCAGGCTGCGCATGATGAGCTGTGTGCGAAGTCCCATCAACAACATCGTCGCTCGTTCGCACCCGCCGTAACAGTTGCGCATCAGCGGGGACGAATTGAGCAGCGTGCCATCGGCCAGGATAGCAAGTGCTACGTTGCGGGGCGCGACTGTGATGGTAACCTGTTCCGTGGCGCTCCACGGCGGCAGGCCGAGAAACTGCCGCACTGTGCGATAAAAGCTATCGGCAGGCTCTGCCACCGCCTCGACAAAGGGACGATCCAGTTCATAAAAATCGAAGTGAAGCGTAGCCGTGTCCAGCGTGGCAGCCCTGCCCCAGAACGCGGCAACTGGTTCTGTTCGCTTCCAGCCAGCCGGGTATCGACGATAGAAGAGCATCTCAGTACGGGGACACGCCTCCCCTAGGGACGATGTCTCGGTTATCACCACCCGCACCATGGCGGTGCTGCCTTTGATGTCAACTGACTGCACGTCCGCCGCCAGTTCGCCTGCCGGTTCGCTTTGCTGCTGGCGAATCGTCTCCACCTGGACGAGCGTGCCGATGTGGCGTTCAGTGGCAGCGATGCCGGCTTCGGCATCCTGCCACAGCCGGTAGCCGGCCAGCCCGGCCAGGGCGATCAGCAGGGCAACGCCTCCCAACGCCGTTGCCAGCCGTTGCCAGCGCACCGGCCTGCGCTCGCCCGC
>CAIRNL010000599.1 GCA_903879975.1 uncultured Chloroflexota bacterium
CGTCTGATGGGGCGCGCTGCTGATAGAAGATAGGGAGGCACGCGATGGTCAAAGTCTTGATCAGCTATGACATGCAGCAGGGGAAAGAACAGGAATGCCAGGAGTATTTGGTGAACAAACTGGCTCCGGGGCTGGCGCGCATGGGTTTTCAGTTCTCCGATGTCTGGTACACGGTCTGGGGCAGTTCCCCGGAGATTCTTGGGGGCGGAGAGGTGGACACGATGGAGAAAGCACGCACGATTTTTCTTTCCAGCCATTGGGAAAAACTGGCGGAAGGTATCCAGCCGTTGACCGAAAACTTCAAGGTGCGCATCGTCCACCCGCGCGACGAACAGTAGACCTTGACGACCTCTGCCAGGGCCGGCGTGAAGCCGGTCGCCCTCGTTGTTTTCCTCGAAAACGTCGGCCACATCCAGGGACTGTCGCTGCCCGGCTGGGCAATGGCTGCGGTAGACTGGGTGACCGAAGAGTACGCCAAGGCGCTGCTGCACCTCTACGGTGCCTACCGCTGCTATGATCGAGTCATCCTCCTCGAAGACGCCGACGCAACAGGGCCGATGCTCGCTGAAACCCTTCTCTCTGCCAGCCGGGCGTATACCGTCGACTTGCTGCTGCTTGTGCACGGCGAAAACGGTGTCCTGGTGGGGTACCGTGGCAAGGAATTTGTCGGAGCAGAGACATTCAGCGTGCTGCGTGCGTCCTACTGCAACGACCCGGCCAGCCTGGACCTGCGGGCGGTCTACGGGTTGAATTGTTATGGCCTGTCACTGGCATGGAACTGGATAGCGTTGGGAGCCAAGGTGGCGAACGGTGCGGCTGGCGTCAATTGGTTCCCTGAACCGAGCCTCTCCGTTTTTCTGCGCAACTGGTTGCGCGGCGAGCTGTACAGCAAGGCCGTGCAGTACAGCAACGAGAGCGCCACCCGTTGGTGGCGGCGCATCCTGCCGCACCGTGCTGCTGCTGACCATCCGTGGATTGTCAGCAGCAGGCAAGTTGTCGTCGGCCAGCACGATGTGACGATTCACAGCTGACGGCACCGCCCAGGATTCACCAATGACAAGGCAGCCGCCTGCGCAACGCCCCCCTTGATGTGTGTGCCTCTCCTGCCTACTTTGTGGCTTTCTGGAAGAGCAGATAGTAGGCGACGTGGATACCCTTGAAACGGTTGGCAACATCGCCCATGCCTGCGCCGCTCAGCACATCGCTGGGCAGCCCCTCCACTTTTACACTGTAGGCGTAACCGGACGCATACATCTGATAGTTGAAACCATAGTCTGGTGCGGGCTTGTTTTCCAGCGCAGCCGTGTAGTTACCGTCCCCCCAGAAGACCGTGACGGGCTGGCTCTGGACACGGTTTCCGCTCTCGTCCAGCACATCGACATAGATGTGGTGTTTGCCGCCAGCCTGCTGTTCATCTTCCCAGCGCACCTCAATGAGGCGCCAGTATGGCTGTCCAGGCGCAACGTCGGCGTCCTGAATGTTGATGCCAAGCTGGCTCAGGCGTGGGTCAAGGTTGCGCGGCGCTGCCGCAGCGGCGGCAACGACTGCTGCTTCTGGCGGCGTTGCGGTGGGCGCTACTTCCGCCGCCGGTGCCGCAGCGGCAGCATCGGTAAACGTCTGCACGACGACCACTGCTGTTGCCGTCGGCAAGGGTGTGCTGGTCGGCAGCGGCGTGTTCGTCGGCAGCGGCGTCGAAGTGGGCAGTGGTGTAGCCGTTGGAAACGGCGTATAGGTCGGCGTCGGGGGCACCAGGGCGTCGGCCTGGCGCAACTTTTCCGCCATACCTTGGTCGGCGGCAGCCACTTCGAAGCTGCCCTTGGCATAGACTTCGTCGAGCGCACTGTCCAGCGAACTGGCAGCTGCCCTGCTTGCCGACTCGACCAATCCTGCAATTTGCAGTGCGGTCCAGGGAATCGTGATACACAGGAAGAGTACCAGC
>CAIRNL010000600.1 GCA_903879975.1 uncultured Chloroflexota bacterium
ACAAGGTTTACGCTCAACCTGGAATCCACCAATTCCATAGTTCTGATCGACATCCCCATCGCACCCAAAGAGAGGAGCAGCCGATGTGCCAGATGACTGCGTTGGGCGGCGGCTTCTCTACGGAGTCGGACAACTTCGCCCGCGAGGAGTACGTGATTCGTCAGGGTGGCGCAAGCAGAGATGCTCCATCCTCTGGTGCTGTGCAGGGGTAGATTTGCAGGCGATTGCAGGGATCGCAATTCTACCCAGGCTACGACATACCTGCGGTTGTGCTATACTGGCCAACACGCTGATCCCGGAACGACATGCATTGTATGAAATTCGACACGTATCTGATTCGCTGTGACAGGCACATGGGCCGAATTACCCGGCATCGTCAGGCAACGCTATGCGGGCCGGCTGCTTGATCGCATTGCCGACTACATACCGTTATCCCGGGTGAAGAGGACGAGGGGTGGGCAGCAACGCTCGCTGGATTTCGGGAGAATCAGACTTGACGAACTGACACTATGACGGACGAGGATCGGATGTAGCACTGCCCGTCTATTCCATTGATTGTTCAAGAAGACAGAAGAACCATGACCGTATCACGTGAGAATTCCAAAGCCGTCTATCAGGGAATCAAGGATGCCGGGATTCGCTCGATATCGGCGCTGCCGGAAACGTGGCTCGTGTACCTCCTGCAGTTGGCCGCCGGCGACCCGGAAATGACGATGAGCGAAGTAGCCAAAGAAGAAGAAGCTATTGGCATTGCGGCCGGCGCCTACTTTGCCGGCGAGAAACATGTGTTGCTCATGCAGAATCATGGTTTTCTTGCTGCCATCAACGGCATCGTCTCGCTGGCGCAGTCGTACAAGATCCCGCTGTGTATGCTGATCGCGCTGCGGGGGCACTGGGGTGAACCGTACCCATGGCACACGCGCGGCGGCATCGTCACCGAAGAGGTGCTGCGTGCGCTGCAAATTCCTTTCGAGTATGCGCGCGATCCAGCGACTGTCGGCCGGCAGATTCGTGAGGCATATACTTTTTCACAAAGCTCACTTTGGCCAGTGGCGTTACTACTCACACGGGATCTGATGGAGGATTGAGCTATGCAGCGAGCAAAATGTATCGAAGCAATCTACCCCGAACTGCACGACAAACTGGTCGTGACCAATATGGGTGCATGCGCGCAGGAACTCTATGACCTGGGCCATCGCGACAATTTTTTCTATCTCCAGCATGCCATGGGTCTGGCATCGTCGATTGGATTGGGGTTGGCACAGAGCCTGCCAGGCAGCAAGGTCGTCGTGATGGATGGCGACGGTTCAGTGCTCATGAATCTGGGTACGCTGGCGACGCTGGCACGCTACAAGCCGACCAACCTGGTGCACATTATCTTCGACAACGGCAGCCTGCTCTCTACAGGTGGCTTTCCGTCCCACACAGCCGACGGGAGCACCGACCTTGCTGCCATCGCACGCGGGTCAGGCGTCCCCCATGTAGACAGCGTGCGCACGGCCTACGATTTCATGGAGGCTGCCGCCGACGCATTTGAGCGCAACGCGCTGAGCGTCATCGTAGCGCGGGTCGATGCCACTGGCCCCGATCATTATGGAATGCACTTTCAGCTGCCGGAAAATGCGTTTCTGTTCAAGCGCTGGATTGCCAAACACGTCAGCACAGAGCGCTGAGAGGGTCTCAAAGAGGCTATCATGCATCGGCTCATACAAGGCATGCCTCATTGTGCCGTTGCTCATTCACTATGTTCCTGCCAGTCGTCCCTGCCCACTCACCTAAGGAGAACTATTCCATGACCGCCTCCCTGATGATACAACTCGCCGACGCCTTGCGCCGCGGCACCGTCAAGGTTGTCGACCTGACGCAGCTGCTGGGTCCTGATACGCCTGTCATCGACCTGCCGCCCATCTTTGCTGCTTCACCCGGCTTCAGCAGCGAGGAGATTTCGCACTACGACAGCCGCGGGCCGGCATGGTACTGGAATACCATCCGTCTAGGCGAGCACACGGGCACACATTTCGACGCACCCGTACACTGGATTACCGGCGCCCAGTTGCCCAACAACACGCTCGACACCATTCCCGCCGCCAAACTCGTCGGCCCAGCCTGCGTGATCGATTGCAGCCAGCAGGCCGCCGCCAATGCCGATTTCCTGTTGACGCGCGACTTCGTACTGGCATGGGAAGCGCAGCACAGCCGCATTCAGGCTGGTTCGTGGTTGCTCATGCGCACGGACTGGTCGAAACGCGCCGGCCGCGATGCCTTTCTCAATATGGGTGAGGATGGCTCCCACACGCCAGGCTTTGACCCCGATTGCGTGCGTTTTCTGGCCTTCGAACGCGAGGTGCTGGGTGTAGGCGTCGAATGTGTCGGCACCGACGCCGGCCAGGCGGCCACCTTCGATCCGCCCTTCCCGGCGCACAACATCATGCAGGGATCAGGGCGCTTTGGCCTGGCCAGCCTGGCGAACCTCGATCAGTTGCCACCGACGGGTGCTATTGTGATCGCTGCGCCGCTCAAGATCGTGAACGGGTCCGGTAGCCCTATGCGCGTGCTGGCGCTGGTCGGGTAAACGGCAGCAACCGCAGCCCTCATGCTAGTACACAGGGACCTACGTCAATCGGTAGTGATGGAGTAGCGCAGCATGTGGAGCGATTTGGCAAATCGCTCTACAAAACTGCCGGCTTATTGGCGCCCATCCGTACCAGGCCCTATGTGGTGGCAGGAGGGAGACTGAAGCGGCCGGCGGGTGCTTTCGACGAGTGACGGTAGGTGCCGGAATGGGAAATGGGAAGAACAGATCGAGAACAGGGGCGTAGATGAGCAAGATCTACCTTCGTGCCGTAACCACACCGGTGGAAGTCGAGCACTTCCAGCAGTTAGAGCGGCTCATCTGGCAGTCACCGGCCGAGGATGTTGTACCCGTACACGTGGCCGTCACCGTCATTCGCAATGGCGGCGGGCTCATTGCTGCCTTCGCCGAAGAAGGCCCGCCCGCCACAGGCGGCATGGTCGGTCTCACCTTTTGGTTTCCCGGGCTGGGTGTGCCGACGACGAGCGCGCCGACAGGGAGGCAAGTAACACAGAGAGCAAAGAGCCATGCGCGCCAGGAGGATGCCCCTCACCCCTTGGCCCTCCTCAAAATGTGCAGCCACATGGCCGGTGTGCTGCCGGCATGGCGGGGCCACGGGCTGGGCGCGCAGCTGAAGTTGGCGCAGCGTGAGGCAGTTTTGGCGCAGGGCATGACCAACTGGGTGACCTGGACGTACGATCCGCTGTTTCGCACCAATGCCGTGCTCAACATTCGACGGCTTGGCGCACTCTGCAATGTGTATCGACGTGACTGGTATGGTGTCATGAAGGATGGGCTGAACGCCGGCGTGCCCAGCGACCGCTGCCAGGTCGACTGGTGGCTGGACAGCGAACGGGTTGAGGAGCGAGTTACAGAGGGCGAAGGACGACGCAACAGCAGGAATTCGGTGCCTGCACACCTCTTCGTTGTGCCCACTGCGGCCAGCGCTTCAGGCTTCTGCGCTCCCACCGATGGGGAACCGCCACTCAATGGTCGCCCACTGGCACTGCCCATTCCCGACGACATCGCTGCCATCCGCCGCAGTGATACAGCGCTGGGCATGGCCTGGCGGCTTTTCATGCGCCATCACCTGGAACAGGCCTTTGCGGCCGGCTATGTCATCAGCGACTGCCTGAATCTGGCCGGTGAATGGCACTATCTGCTGGAGATGAATCCAGACGGACGCGCCATCCCATGATCCAGGATCGGAAGGAGACTGAAGCATGCCGACACCCCCGCTCTATGGTCCCTGTGGGAGCAGTGGCGTTGCTGGTCAGAGGCGATGTAGCGATAGAGAAAGCGCAGATGGACAATCAAGAATGCAGATGATTTATGCGGCAAAGACGCGTTTCGGGTCCCACCGCTGCCGGATCGCTTCTGCAATTGCGGTTGCTGTGGTTCGATAGCCCCGCCGGTCCATCTGGGTCAACACGGTCTCTGGCCCATCCTGGACGAGTGCATAGCCGCGTAACGCCAGCGCCGGCTGGCGCACCTGCTCCACCCAACGCTGTATGGACGCCCCATCTTCAGC
>CAIRNL010000601.1 GCA_903879975.1 uncultured Chloroflexota bacterium
CATGGGCTATCCGGGGGCTTATCCTCCAGTCATTTCGGTAGGTTCAGTTGGCTGGACCAAGGAATGGCTCAAGGTGAATGAAGAAAATCCACGTTATCAGCCGGTCGGCGTACAGGGCGGCTGCATCCTCTAGAACGGCGGTGAGGGCAGGGTAGTTATCGTGAAGGTCGGCGAAGATCGCAGTGAGCATAGCCCCAATGGTACGCGTGCGCTCGCCTCTGGACAAACGCACAGGGTGCTGCGCTGCGCGCTGCCTGCGTGGGCTGCATTCAGGACAGAAGGCTCAGGTGAGTTGCCAGCCGCTCGAATTGCGCCACATATTGTTCGGGCACGACTTTTTTGCCGATAGCGATACTGCGCTCGCGGACACGCGTCGCTGCCAGATAGGCATCACCCCGCCAGTTGACGCTTGCCAGCACGTGACGATCGTACCGGTGGAGATCGGTCCATTCATATTTGTAGGCGTGATCGCCTTGCAGCCAGTCGAACTCAACAGCGCCTTCATGGATGGAGTCGCGTATGGCTCGCCCGGCAAGCAGGCGCCCCAGGCTGTAGCGTGCCCACTCCGGTGCAAACCCGATCTGGTAGGCATAGACCTTATTGCCGAAACGAAAACAATAGAGGGCGGCAACGGTGGTACCGGCAGCTTCAAAGACATAGAAACGCAACCAACCCTCGGCAAGGGACCTGGCTGCAATTTCCCGATGAAAAGCCACATAGGCAGGTTCGTTGAATGTGGTGTTCTCGTGGCGTAGGCGATGCATTGCCACCAGAGCATCCATTGCAGAGGTCACATCGCGGGCGTCAACCAGCCTGCGAAACGATACCTCGCCAGGATGTTCTCGTTCGAGCAGATTCTCGAAATACTTGAGATTGCGCCGCAGTTTTTTGTCCAGGCCGCCGTGGTAACGCTCCCAGTCTGCGGGCAGGCAGACAAAGGGGCAGATCGCAGCGCGCGCCTCCAGCGTGCGACGGAAGGGGAGTTCCGCAATCGTGGCTGCCAGGGTATCGTCGGCAATGCCTTCCAGATCCAACACATCCCAGGAGTCGAGATGCTCGAACAGAAAGGCAAAGAGAGCCTTTGTGACGTCCACCCTATTGGCAGGCGCCGCAACCACCTGGAGGTGGCAGGGACAGACGATCCCGCAACCGATCGGACGCAGGATGAAGACGCTGATGCCGCCGTAACGCTCGTGTACCCGCATGAGCGGGAACAACCCGACAAGTCGTTTGTCAGCGTCACGGGCCGCGAGCACCCATGGTGTCATGTTGTGCCGGCTATAGCACCGCCACCAGGTGGCGATCCACGCCCAGGAGAAAAAGATCGGGGCGTCCGGGTCTGCGGCAAATACTTCAGCCCATTCCTGTTGCATCCCATCCAGCACTTGCTCGCTATGAATAGACTGAACGTCGTAATCACACGTCAGACTGCCCTGGTGTGCACACATGCTGAACCGCCTTTCATTACGCACGAAGAGAGTATCTTCCCAGTGCTCGAACTGCCGTCACTGCTTTAGTGCGGCTGGCCAAGACAGCCCGTTTCTGACGCAAGGCCAGCAGCCCGCCATAGACGTTGTAGAATCCGGTCAGGCACAGGCGAAACTCGTCCAGCGTGGTGTGAGCAGCCAGGCCGACACGCCGCAGGCGTAGCGGGTTGCTCGCTGGAATGTGATTGTGGCCCTCCAGGCTGGTCATCCCCAACCAGAAGCCAGCCTGGAAGAGAACATCGATCACCTGGGTACGGATATCTTGTGCATGGCCACAAGGATAGGAAAAGATGGGAAGAGCATACCCAAGTTCTCGTTCAATGGCGCACCTGGAGCCGAGAATCTCGCGTTGTGCTTCGCCCAGAGCAACACGCGACAAAACTGGATGTGACTGGGTGTGGGCGCCCACGGACAGTCCAGCCTGAACCAGTTGGCGCAAATCATTCCAGGTCAGTGTGTCACGCGCACACCGCTGCGGAGGGCACGCTCCGGCAGCGAGTGCCAGACACAGATCGTCGACCCGTTGCATGGCGTGATGGTGTTCGCTGGCGAGCAAGCACTGCTTGATGGAGAAATAGGCTCGTAGCCGATCCAGATCCTCCGCAAGCAACCACCTGCCGCAGGATGCGTGGTCCAGCGATGGGAGCGGTGAATTCATGAACGCTGTGTACAGTCGGTCCCACCAGAAACGATTGGCGGATTCATCCAGGTAATCCGTCGGCACAAACAGGGTGGCTGGCACCTGCAGCCGTTCGAGTACGGGCCATGCCTGCGTTCGGAAATCACAATACCCGTCGTCGAATGTGACCATCACGGCAGCAGGTGGCAGACTTGCGCCCTGGCGCACCGCTGCCAGCACCTCGTCGACAGTCACCACGCAATAATGGCGCATCAGATATGCCATCTGCTGCTCGAAATTTTCGGGCGTGGCGCTCAGCAGGGAAGGATCGAGCCAGCGCTGCGCTGCGGTCGGCCAGTCTATCCGATGATAGACAAGAACGCGCAACAGTGCCGGATTGCGGCATTCGACATGCTCGATCCATTCGAGCAGCCCACTCCGCACAATCCATCTCGCTGCCATCTGCTCCATCCGGCTCGCCATATCTTCGATCCTCCACGCTGCCTGGGGCCGCCTGCATTGCGGC
>CAIRNL010000602.1 GCA_903879975.1 uncultured Chloroflexota bacterium
CGGTGATGCTGCCGCCGTCGTCGGTGCGCAGTTGGACGTCCAGCATGTCCCCCACCCTCAGCGGGCTGCCGGCCTGGGGCGGGAGCGCCGCCGCCTGGACCACCAGCGTAGCGTCCGCGCGAATGGCGCCAGGCGGGATGTCGATCCGCGTCGCCAGCACGCCGATCGTCGCCGCCAGGCTGCCCCCTTTTTCCGCACCTACCGGAGCCGTCGCTGTCGGGAGGCTGGGCATGGCATCGGGGTTGGCCGCCGCGCCGGCGCCGCCAGCAATTGCCGGCAGGTAGAGCACCCCTGTCACCGCCACCGACGCCCGGATCGAGCCGTCACTGCCGGCGACCGACGCGGCACGGCTGCCGGCAGCCGCCGGAGAGGGAGCACCCCAGGCGAAAAGAACCGCCAACACGCCCGCCATCAGGACGCCAACAACAAGCCATCCGCTGCGCTGGAACATGAAAATCCTCTTCTCTGGCGAACCCAATTTCGTTCAGTGTGATTCGGGGAGAGCCTGCGGCGCAACGAACGCAGCCGCCTTCAGCCAGGTGACGCGAGGGTACCACCCTTCGCGCCGAAGGGCAAACCGCTGCTCCTGTCCAGTCTGCCAGCGCACGCGAAGGGGGGCGCACGCGAAGGGGGGCGCACGCGAAGGGGGGCGCACGCGAAGGCGCGAAGACGCGAAGGGGCGAAGGAGGGCGTCCGCTCTCGGTCTGCGTGGCTGCGTGCGCAGGATCTTCTTACCTGCGCGTGCGATCCGATCGGGGGGCGCGTCCGGTCGCGGCGTACGGCGTGCAGCGCGACCCGGCGGGGGCTGCGCGCCCCTCTCTACGCCCCCGTGTGCGCCGATAAATGACCGCATTTCGTTCCTGCGCAGCGTCATCAACCCCCTGTGGTTCGCCCGCCGGCACGGGCGACTACCGCTCCGTCTTCCTGCCCCGGCGCGCCCGGCCCGACCGCGACGCGCGCCGGCATGCGGTCACCCAGGCCGAGATGGACGCGCCGCGCGGCATGCACGACGACTTCTTCGCCGAGTATCCAGCCACGCCCGAGGAGGCGCCGGCATCGGAGCAGCTGGACCGGCACCTGCTGCTGACATGGGTGCTGGCGGTCTCGGAGGCCGATGTCCTGCCCGTGGCGCGGGAGGCCGATGCGATGTATCATTGACCTTCCTCAAAACTGGACTGCGTGCTTACATGGCAACATAGGTACACCAAGCCAGTGGGAGGTCAGGGGACATGAACCGGCAAAGCAACTCGTGCGATCCTCGGTCAACCGGGAGATTTACTTTGCATAACACAAAGTAACGTGCGCCCCGCAAACTTGTGCAGCGTGTCGGGGAGACGCTGAGCGTGCTTGCCTGGAATGATCTCAGCCAATGGGGGGGTGATCAATCGATGGGGCGCAGAATTTCTATCAACTCCTCACGCGTCCAATGCAGTTGTTGTTCGCCTGCAGCACCCACGATCTGCTGCGCCATCTTGCGCTTGGTCGTCAGAAGTGCGTCGATCCACTCCTCGAGCGTTCCCTGCACAAGAAATTTGTAGACGTAGACGGTCTTGTCCTGACCGATTCGATGCACACGATCAGTAGCCTGCGCTTCAGTTGCCGGATTCCACCAGCGGTCGGCATGGATGACGTGGTTGGCCGCCGTGAGATTGATCCCGTAAGCGGCTGCCTTCAGGCTGCACAAGGCAAC
>CAIRNL010000603.1 GCA_903879975.1 uncultured Chloroflexota bacterium
ATCTCTACCCGCACGGCGCTGCCGTCATGACCGTCAAGCTGCCCGAGCATGGGCGCCAGCCGATTCTCGAACACACCTTTTCCATCCTGCGTGCAGCCTACGAGATTGCCGGCGCGCGCCAGCTCTTCCATAACCGCAGCGAGATTACCCTCTATCTTCGTCCGCGCCGATAGGTATTGGGAGGGCGCTGAGCCGCAGTGCTACGCAGCGCACCAAGGGATGTAAAGCGCCAGCAGTCTCTCCCCTGCCCGCTGCGCCCCTTTGTCTGTGGAGGGTTCTGCGTCTTTTCCCCTTTGTAAGCGGATATGCCGACACACAGGCGTTCCCTGCGTACGATAGATACACCTTGTGTGTGGGATGGACTTGTGTCACCGGAGGTAACAACCCATGGGTAAGCGACTTCTGCCCCTTTTCGCCCTCGCTGCTGCCATGCTCGTCGTGGCCGGTTGTAGCGCTGATGCGGTGCGCAGCCAGACCCGCCGGCTGGCGGCGCAGGTTCAACTGGCAAGCGCAGCGGCTGCTGTCCCTGATAGCCCGGCGAACCGTGTGCTCGTCGCCGGCGCTGACGGCAACCTCTTCCTAGTGGCACCGGACGGCAGTGAGCGGTTTGCCCTTACCACTGATGCATCGGGCAGTCGGCGCTATGTTCAGCCGACGTGGGCGCCCGATGGCCAGCGTATTGCCTGGGCGCGACTCGATGGGCAGCGCAGCTTCCTGGAAACGAGCCGCTTCGATGGCAGCGAGCGCACCAAAGTGGCTGTGCCCTTCCTTCCGTTTTATATCTACTGGAGCCCAACCAGCGATCGCCTGGCCTACCTGAGCAACTGGCTTTCGCTTGATCAGCCCTCGATGGCGCTGCGCATGGTCGACATCATGGAGGGCGTTGTCAAAACGCTGGCCGAGGGCGCTCCCTTCTATTTCTCCTGGGCGCCCGATGGCCAACGCTTGCTGACCCATATCGGCAACGAGCGCGTGGAAGTGCAATCCATCGACGGCGCACAGGAATCGCTACGGCTTTCTGGGGGTGTCTTCCCTGCGCCACAATGGGCGCCCGACGGAAAGCGGCTGATCTATGCCACAGCAGACACGGGCAGCCAGCGCCTGATCGTTGCCGATACGTCTGGCCAGGAACTGGCTGAGTTGACCGACTATCCCGGCAGCATCAGCTTTTCGCTGAACAGCAGTGGCAACCGGTTGGCCTATGTTGTCACTGAGCGCGATGCGGCCTCGCCAACCTTCGGCCCACTTTATGTTGTCGATGTTGACAGCCGTCGTACACGCGAAGTGACGGAAGATCCAGTCCTGGCCTTCTACTGGAGCCCAGCCGGCGACAAGCTTGCCTACCTAGGGGTGGATCTGATCGGTGGGCGGTTGGCCCTGCGCTGGCACGTGTGGGATGGCCGACAATCGACGCCGTTCGCAGCCTATTTCCCCTCACGCACCTTCCTGGACAGTTATCTGCCCTTCTTCGACCAGTATGCACAGAGTCACCGCATCTGGTCGCCGGATGGTGATGCTTTTGTCTTCACGGGAACGCTGGCAGATGGGCGCAGCGGTGTTTGGGTACAGTCACTGACCGAAGGTAGCGCACCCCTGCTCCTGGGATCGGGCGTCTTTGCAACGTGGTCCCCTCAGTGACCTGAGGTCAGGCCGTTGTGCCGTCGCGTCGTGCCCGTGTGTCATCGCCCAGAGCGTCCATTTCATCGGTCTCTTCCTCGTAGCGCGGGTCAGGTGTGCTGGCCGTGTCGTCAGTCGCCGGTGAGTTAAGGCCCCAATGTACTGCTTCCTGCAGCGGGATAGTTCCTTCGCCAGCTGCGCGCGGCGGCCAGCGGCTGGTGACGGAAGCAATGATCGGTAGGTCGTCGAGTGTCAGTCGCACGGGCTGGATCTGGGCTGATCTGCTCGACGCGTCGCCTGCCGGATGCGTGGCGTCGGGTTCCTCCAGGCGTGGCAGGTTCTGCAACTGACGGTAGAGCGCTGCCAGCATCTGGCTGGCCTGGGATGCATTCACCTGGTTGCGCACTGATGAATCGCTTTTTGCCCACAATGATTTG
>CAIRNL010000604.1 GCA_903879975.1 uncultured Chloroflexota bacterium
TCGACACCAGAGGCCTTCCTTGTCTACCAGGCGACGCAGGCTGCCATCGCTGCTGCGCTCGGCGCAGCCGTAACATCCACGGTTCCGTGGACTGTCGAATTGTTCGAGTATGCTCCCGACGGCTTGAGCCGGCCATTTACTCCCGGCCCATAAATGCCGTCGCTTCGCTAGTTGTCTGCACCGTGCTGCGCAGCGCACTGTTCCCTGTCGTGCTCATCACGATGCGAGTGTTCGGCCGATACGGCCAAGGAGTCATTCTTTCAGTGCTATGCGTATTCTGATCATTTCTTGGGAGTATCCACCCAGCGTGATCGGTGGCATGGGCAGGCATGTTGCCGAACTTGCGCCGAGGCTGGGCGGTCAGATACTTGCCGACGGTCCGCTCTATGTCGATGTGGTGACAACACGGCTCAGCAGCGGCGCCCCGGAAGAGCAGGCCGGTGAGTTTGTCGCCATCCACCGGGTGGACGTACCGCCGGTCGACCCGGTAGACCACTACAACAGTGTGGTCGAAAGCAATCAGTTGCTCGTTGAGCGTGCTGAGCGATTAGCCCGACAGCATCCGTACGACCTGATCCACGCGCACGACTGGTTGGTGGCCAAGGCCAGTATTGTGCTCAAGCACAGCTGGAAGGCACCGTACCTGACGACAATGCACGCCACAGAGCGCGGCCGGCACCAGGGACATATCCCTGGCGATACTAGCCACCAGATCGATCGCCTGGAGTGGCAGAACTGTTTCGAGGCGTGGAAGGTCATTGCGTGCAGCCAGTTTATGCAGCATGAGTTGGAGAGCTACTTTGGCTTGCCGCCAA
This sequence comes from uncultured Chloroflexota bacterium, assembly GCA_903879975.1. Lineage (GTDB taxonomy): Bacteria > Chloroflexota > Anaerolineae > Caldilineales > Caldilineaceae > Caldilinea. The sequence goes on from CAIRNL010000604.1 coordinate 816, forward strand.
GCAAGGTGGCCGTCATTCCCAATGGCATCGACACCGATAAGATAGCGCTCTACTCGGCTGACCAGCGTGCGTTGCTGCGCCAGCGCTACGCGCCAAATGGTGAGCGGCTGTTGCTCTTCGTGGGGCGCATCGTCCATGAGAAGGGCGTGCATGTGCTGATCCGCGCTATGCCGCGCATCCTGGCCGAGCACCCTGACGTGCGCTTGTTGGTGGTTGGCAAGAATGCAGAGAAGTACTGGCCGCTCGCCTATGAACTGGGGGTGGAGAAGACGATCACCTTTCTTGGCTACATCAGCGACGAAGATCGCGACTGCCTCTACAGCGTCGTCGATATCGCCATTTTCCCCAGCCTCTATGAACCCTTCGGGATCGTGGCGCTGGAAGCTATGGCAGCGGGTAGCAATGTCATTGCTAGCTGCGTGGGCGGCCTGGCTGAGGTCGTGCGTCATCAGGAAAACGGACTGACCGTCTATCCGAATGACCCGATGAGCATTGTCTGGGCGGTGGACAAGACGCTCAGCGATCCTGCTGCAGCGGCTACGCGGCGCAAGATCGCACTGGCCGAGGTCAAGAGTCTCTATAACTGGCCGCTCATTGCCCGCCAGACTGCTGAACTCTACGAGAGGATTGTGGGCGAGCGTCGCGCAACTGCTTGGTAGAGATCGCAGCAGAAAAAGAACGGGCCGCAGCGTGGACAGCGGGGGCAGACATTGCGGATTCGATCCGTGTTGTTCGGCCCCCCTTCGTTTGCCATGCTTGTCAGCCCGTCATGCGGTCGAGGATGATGGGCAGGGGCGCAGCCGGTTGTGCTGCAATGGTGTATGCTGCTTGCAGGCGAGGTATCGCAGCATCCGCTGCGGCACGGCTGGCAGCGTGCACGGTGCAGAGTGTCTCGCCTGCGGCGATCTTGCTGCCGACCTTGGCTGCCAGCATGACGCCTACAGCTGGATCGATGGGGTCACCTTTCTTCTGGCGCCCGCCACCCAGATCTACTGTGACCAACCCAACTTCGCGTGCATCGAGCGCATGCACATAGCCGCTCGTTGGCGCAGGCACGGCAATGACCAGCGGCGCGGCCGGCAATCGTTCGGGATGCTCCACCTGCGCAGTATCGCCGCCCTGGCTCGCCACGAAGTCGCAGAAGCGGGCAAAGGCACGCCCGTCGTCGATCACCGCACGGACCCGATCCCGTGCGTCGCCCAGATCGTTGGCGGCACCGGCAATGAGCAGCATCTCGCCCGCCACGACTTCGGCCAGTTCCTGGAAATCAATGGGACCGCAGCCGTGCAGTGTGGCGATGGCTTCCTGTACCTCTAACGCGTTGCCCACTGCCAGCCCGAGCGGCTGTTCCATCTGCGTGATGAGCGCCGTGACCTTGCGCCCAGCCAGCGTGCCGATGGCAACCATCTGCTGCGCCAACGATTGGGCATCGGCCAACGTCTCCATGAACGCACCACGACCGCATTTGACGTCGAGCACGATGGCATCGGCGCCCGCCGCAAGCTTTTTGCTCATAATGCTGCCGGCAATGAGCGGCAGGCTAGGAACGGTGCCCGTGACGTCGCGCAGCGCATAGAGGATTTTGTCGGCAGGAGCCAGGTCGGCTGTTTGTGCTGCCACTACCAGGCCGATGGCGCGCAACTGGCGGCGAAAGTGCTCCTCGCTGACCTCGGCACTCCAGCCACAGATGCTCTCCAACTTGTCAATAGTGCCGCCGGAGAAGCTGAGGCCACGGCCGCTCATCTTTCCCACCGGCAGTCCGCAGGCGGCGACGATGGGACCCACGGCCAGCGTCGTCTTGTCGCCCACACCCCCTGACGAATGCTTATCCACGATGACGGCGCCAGGCAGTACATCGTGCAGGTCAAGCTGCTCGCCCGAGGCAGCCATGGCCAGCGTCAAGTCGGTGGTCTCGCGGTCGGTCATGCCCTGAAAATAGACGGCCATGAGCCAGGCCGCCGCCTGGTAGTCAGGGATTGTGCCGACCGTGATACCGTTGATGAAATCGTCGATCTCGGCACGGCTTAACTCTGCCCCATTGCGTTTCTTGATGATGATGTCGACTGCATTCATAGTTCGTATTGTATCCGATCTTGTGATGGTGCCAACTGCGTGGGGAAACGACGTCTGCTCTACATGATGGATTAGCGCCGCACTTCATCCACAATGCGCCCATCGGCGATGGTGACGGTGCGCTGTACCAGCCGCGCCAACTCGTCGTCGTGTGTGACCATGACGATCGTCTTGCCCGCTGCGGCCAGCGAGCCGAAAAGATCGAAGACGATGCCGGCGTTGCGCGTGTCGAGGTTGCCGGTGGGCTCATCAGCGACGAGGATGGGGGGATCGTTGGCCAGCGCGCGGGCAATAGCGGCGCGCTGCGCCTGCCCAGCGGAGAGGGTGCCGGGAAACTTATGCGCATCGTCGGCAATACCCATCTGTTCCAGCAGGTACATCGCACGATCCACCCGTTCACTCAGCCCATAGCGTCTGGCCAGATCCATGGGAATCATGACATTCTCGACGACGGAGAGGGTGGGTAGTAACTGGAAAAACTGGAAGATGATCCCCATTGTCCGGCCACGCCACTCAGCCATTCGACCCTCGTCCAGATGGCGAATGAGTGTGTCGGCCACGATGACTTCGCCGTCGGTCGGATGGTCGATGCCGGTGAACATGTTGATCAACGTCGACTTGCCGCTGCCTGACTTGCCGACCACAGCTAGGAACTCGCCACTGCTGACGGCCAGATCGATGCCTTTCAACGCCGTGAACGGACCAGCCGGTGTTTCGTATGTTTTGACGACACTGCGCAGGTCGATGATGGCGCTAGATTCCACTGCTGTCGGATGGGTGCCATCTGCCGGCTGTGCATGCCGGGCGGCGCTACGCCTCCATTTCCACAACATGTTGGCGCTCCTCTCCCTGCACAGCCGTCAGTTGCAAGTCTTCAACGATCAGCCCATCCTCGATACGTAACACGCGCGTAACGTGCGATGCCAGTTCGCGGTCATGTGTCGCCATGAAGATGGTTTTGCCGGCCGCCACCAGTTGCTGGAAGACGGCGAAGACGGCATCCGCTGTGCGAGAATCCAGGCTGCCGGTCGGTTCGTCGGCTGCGATGAACGCAGGATCGTTGGCCAGCGCACGGGCGATGGCGACACGCTGCCGCTGCCCACCCGACACTGCAGCCGGCAGCTTGTCGGCGTGCTCGGCGATGTCGACCGTGGCGAGCAGTTCGCAAGCCCGTGCATATTGCTGGCGCGGCGAGCCGTAGCGCCCGGCAAAATCCATGGGCAACATCACATTCTGGGCGCAGGTGAGCATTGGCATCAACTGGAACGACTGAAAGACAACACCCACTTCGCGCCCGCGCCAGCGCGTCAGCCTGGCCTCGCTCAGCTTGTGGACGGCCTGCCCGGCGATCGATATCCCGCCTGCCGTCGGTCGGTCGATGCCGGCGAGCATGTTGATGAGCGTAGATTTGCCTGCGCCCGAACGCCCCAAGAGCGCCACGAACTCGCCCGGATAGATTTGTAGGTCGATGCCTTTGAGTGCGTAGAAGTCGCCCGCCGGCGTGTAGAAGGCCTTCTTCAGCCCTTCGACGACGATGAGCGGTTCGCTACCGTTGCTGCGATTACTCATAGGACAGCACCTCGCGAATGGTCAGGCTCACAGCACCCCGTGCCGGCCCTAGGCTGGCGACAACCGCCAGCGCCAACATGACAAACAACCAGGCGATAGCGGCAGGCATAGCGTAGGTGAACGAGAGTGGCGTGTCCAGCAGCGCCACGCCGATTTGCTCGCTCATGATGCGCGCCACGGGGAAGGAGAGCGCAAAGCCAAGCACCCAACTCAGTGTAGCGATGACCAGCCCTTCGAGCAGGACGATGCGCCGGATCGCACCATTCGAAGCGCCGATGGCGCGCAGTACGCCGATTTCGCGGATGCGCTCCAGCATGTTGATGCCCATCGTCGTCGAAAGGCCCAGGCTGCCGACGGCGCCCAGAAGGACTGCATTCAAGATCAGGAAACCGACGATGGTGTCGAACATGAGCGCATTCTGGGAGTTGAGCGTTTGCGACGTACGCGTGCTGCGCACGTCGAAGCCATTCTTCTCGAAATACTGGAGCAGGACAGACTCCATAGTCTTCTGTCCAACGCGATCGTGGACGTCAGTGATCAGTTGCAGGCTGTTTGCCCGGCCGGGCAGGCGGTTCTCGTAGCCGAACACGCTCCGGTTCATGAAGATCTTGGCGCCCTGTGCATCGGTCCCTACGATACCCACAACCTCCCAAGGTCGCTCGCGCTCCTCCATCTTGAGGAAAATCGTATCGCCCACGGCTACATCGGGTTCATCTTTGGCAACTGTTGCATTGATGACCACAGCGTATTCGTCGTCAGGACGGAGCCAGCGCCCCTCCTGCAGGATGGGATCGACCATTGTCGAGTCCTCAGGCAGACCAATGATGGTATAGCGATTGCTCTCCGTGCCGTCGGGCCGTGCGCGTGTGGTGCCACCGGTGGCCCAACTCTCGACATGCTCTACGCCAGGCACTGCCATGGCCGCGCTTTCGAGACGGGCAATGCGCTCCGCATCCTCAAACTGCACCTGAACGTCGTACTGATGATAGCGCAAGAAATCAGCCTGCGTGGTGTTGACTGAAATGCGCACGGAGATGACGGCAATAAAGAGTGACGTGCCGAGGATCATGACGATCATGGTGCGTAGCAGGCGACCTTTGTGGCGCAAGGTGTTGCGAATGGAAAGCAGCAGTGGGCGTTGCAGCCAGCGCCGCGGCAGGCGCTGTAGCAGGCGGTCGACCCAGCCGGTGCCGGCTGTGTTGGCCTGGATGCCTGTATCGTTGAGTGCAGCATAGGTCGTGATGCGCGTCCCTTGCAGCACCGGGAAGAGACCAGCCAGCACGGGGATGAAGACGCCCACTGCCACCATGACGGCATAGACCCACAGCGGCACTGCCAGGCTCTCCGGACGCAGATTGACCAACTCCGCGATTAGGTTGGTCATCAGAAATTGTGCCGTCCACACCGCTAGCGGGATCGCCAGCGAGAAGGCCATCACGCCGAAGACGAGCACCAACGACAAGTACATGGCAATCATCTGGTCGCGGCTGGCGCCTACCAACTTCATGATGCCGATCTGGTTGATCTGTTGCGTGATCAGCGCCGAAATGGTGTTGACGACCAGAAACGCTGAGAGCAGCAGAATGATCCAGCCAAAAAAAGAGAGGATCATGACAGCCGTGTTCACGATCGATTCAATGATCGACTTGCCGAGGATGGCGGTGCCGAGGACGTCGCGCCCGCTGCGTTCGATGCGCGCTTCCACAGCGTCGACAATCTCCTGCACGGCGGCACGATCCGGGTTTTCTCCCTTGACGCGGATATGCATTTCGGTGAAAAGTGGCAACATACCCAGGTAGGCCATGCCATCCAGTGTCACCGCGCCGATGGTGAAGCCGGTGATTTCTGGGCTGGGATACTGCGGATTGTGCAGCGTGCCCGTCACGACGAACTCCCGGGTCGAGTCGTCCGGCAACTCAATGGCGATGGTGTCGCCGATCTGCGTGCCCAGGTAGTCGATCCCCATGTGCTCCAGAGCGATTTCGTTCTTCTTGTTCGGCCAACGCCCATCGACATAAGGATAACGGTTCACGGTCATGTTGTCGAAGTCGTCGATCGCTATGATCTCAATGTTACGGCGTGTGTCGGGATCGAGCACGACGCGCGTGCGGAATGATTCGCGCCCTTCGGCCGCAGCGACGCCTGCTTCCTCGGCGACGCGCTGGGCCAACTCGGCGTCGAATGGCTGTGTGTAAATGATGGCATGGGCCAACTGTGCATCGGCGCGATCACTGTGAAACTCACGCAGCATGAGCGTCTGCGTGGCCAGGATGCTGCCGACTGCATAGACGCCGACAGCCACGGCCAGCGACACGATCAGTGTGCGCGTGCGGTGGCTCCATAGGTCATTGATGACTTTATACCAGCGTGTTCTCGGCATACCTCAACACCGGCGTCGCGATGAACGCCCCTCCCGCTCCATGATACCCGATACGCAGCAGCTATCCCTAGCGTTCACCCTCCTGGTTGTGCTTGCATTGAATCCCAACGTGCTCTACCATGATGCCGTATGCTGTCCAGCCGTCAACAACAGGAATGAGAGATGCTTCGCCAACAATTTCCTATTTTCGGGCACAAGGTCTTCATCAACAGCTGTTCCAAAGGGGCGCTGGCACATTCTGTGCGCGATGCTTACCTGCATTATCTGGCTGACTGGGAATACCTGGGTTCGCCGTGGGAGTTGTGGGTCAACAAACTGGAACGTGTGCGAGAGCAGTTTGCCTCGCTGGTGGCGGCTGTGCCGGACGAGGTCGCAGTCTGCACGTCAGTGTCGGCTGCAGTCAGCGCGCTGGCTAGTGCACTGGACTTCACCGGGACGCGCAATAAGATCGTCGTCGATGACTTTGCTTTCCCTGCCGTTGCCCAGGTTTGGCACGCGCAGACACAGCGTGGCGCAGTGGTGGAGCATGTTCCGGCTGCTGGCAGCACTATCCCGCTGGAACACTATGCCGCAGCGATTGACGAACGCACCGCCGTCGTCTCGCTCAGCCATGTCTGCTATTTCAACGGTGCGCGCCAAGATGTGGCTGCTGTCGTAGAACTGGCACGTCGGCGCGGGGCGCTGGTGTTGCTGGACGCTTACCAGTCGCTAGGTACGGTGCCCGTCGATGTCAAGGCACTGGGTGTCGACTTTCTCGTCGGCGGCGCGCTGAAATACCTGCTTGGCTCGTCGGGGCTTGCCTGGCTGTACGTTGCTCAAGATCGCCTGTCATCGTTGGTGCCGGCAACTTCAGGCTGGTTCGCCCAGGCCGACATCTTTGCAATGGACATCCACCGCAATGTACCGTCGCCCACGGCGCGCCGTTTTGAGGCTGGCACACCGCCTGTGCCCAATCTCTATGCTGCCGAGGCCGGGCTGGCTCTGGTGCTGGAAACCGGCGTCGACGCAATCTCTCGGCAGATTGGCACGCTGACTGCCGGGATCGTGCAGCGTGCGGCAGAGGCTGGCTATGCCGTGGCGACACCAGCCGCACATGGCGCGCTCGTCTGCCTGCGTTGTATCGACGCGCCAGCATTGGTTCGGATGTTGGAGGCCGAA
>CAIRNL010000605.1 GCA_903879975.1 uncultured Chloroflexota bacterium
ACATGGCTGAAACTACTGAGTGTCGGTTTGTTTGTCGTCATCGGCCTGCTCCTGATTGCGTTGCCTGCCATGGCAGAGACGCCGTTGGGCGCAGGGCCGGACAATCCACTGGCCCCATCCGAGGATTGGGTCTCGATCCAGGCAGGTGAAACGCGCTTCTACGGCTTCCACGTCGGCAGACCTGTGCTCAAAGCAGGCGAGGACACAGACACTGCGGCCCTGCATAACCTCAAAGAAGTTGCCGTGAAGATGCAGACCGTGGCGCGCACGGGTCTCAGCGTCGAGATCTGGTCGGGCGAAGAGGTCAAGAAGTGGGCAGATGAGATCAAGTTTGACCCGATCGGCGAATGCACTCCGTCCTGTGACTGCAAGCCGGAGGACGAAGTTCAGAAGCTGAACTGGCTTGGGCAGTTCGAGCCTGGCACCTACTACGTTGTCGTCAAGAACGCCAATCGCACGCCGACTTACTACAAGCTGTCCATCAGCGGTAAGCTGGTCGATTTCCCGTTCATGACTGCGGAGGAGGCTGCTTCAGGTGCAGCTGCACAGCCGGAAGCTGCACCTGAAGCAGCTGCACCTGAGGCGGCTGCCGCGGTTGCGCCGACCCTGGGCACCACGCCTGGCACGGCGATGGCCGTCACCGGCGAGTGGATGGAGCTTCCCAGCGGCGCCCACTGGTACAAGTTCTACTACTTAGCCGATACCGGGCCGAACCATGACCAGGAGCCACCCAAAGTCGAGATCGTGCTGAACGTCGACAAACCCGTGGACAATGCCCGGTTCACCGTGTGGACACAGGAAGAGGTGAACAAACTCATCGCCGAGGGAGAGGACATTCTCGGTGAGGACGAATCCAAGGGAACCTGTATCGGTTGCGGCAGTGAGAATGAGGAGCTGAAGGGCGACTACTCGTGGAGCGGCAGCTTCCTGCAGAGCGGCACCTACTATGTGCGGGTTTCGCACACGCCATGCCGCTGCGAGCCGGCATACTACCAACTCCAGGTTTCTGGAAAGAGTGTGTCGTTCTAGCTGACGCCAGGCAGGTTGTGAGTCGGTTGCCGGCCAGCCGGTGCCCCCCCGCTGAGCCGGCACTCTGAACCAACAGCCTGCCAGCCAATGGGACAAGGCAACCGCCCAACAGGCGAGTGTCTTGTCCCATCTTCTTGAGGTGCGTCATGAGCCAGGCTCTGAATTGCCGTATCCTCGTCAAACAGCATCTCTCCGACCGATGGGCCGAATGGTTCGGCGGGTTGCATGTGCAAAATCTGCCGACGGGTGAAGCGCTCCTCTTCGGCACGGTGCCCGACCACGCTGCCCTGTATGGCATCCTGACCCACATGCGCGATCTCGACGTTCAAATCCTCTCTGTCGACGCCATCCCCATCGATTTGCCTGCACCCGCTCCGAGCCAGTAAGCGCCGTCCTCGTCTCACCTGCCCCGAACGCGTGCTGCTTTCGTACCCTCCCTGACCCAACTTCCGGTTGCTCGCTACCCAAACGATGGGTGCCGGGCGTCTGCGCAGCATGGTAGATTGAACACGAAGCGCAGGAAAGCATGGCAGGTGGCCGACCGCGCTGTAGCGAGCGGGTTGCCTGCCGACTCAAACAGGGAGCCACTATGTCTGACATTCTTCAATCGATCTCTACTGCAGCGGCAGATCTGGCAGAAAGCGCCGGCCGCAGCGTCGTGCGCGTCGAAGGGCGCCACCGGTTGCCGGCCAGCGGCGTGGTCTACACCGCAGACGGCATCATCCTCACCGCACACCATGTCGTCGAACGCGACGAACAGCTGCGCGTCGGTCTGCCCACGGGCGGCAATGTCGATGCCGAACTGGTGGGTCGCGACCCAGGGAGCGATCTGGCGGTTTTGCGCGTTGCCACGACAGGGCTGACGGCGGCCACCTGGATCGATGCCGACGAGCTACGCGTGGGCAATCTCATCCTGGCGCTGGGCCGACCTGGGCAGAGCGTGCAGGCTACCCTGGGCATCGTCAGCGCACGAGGCGGCGCCTGGCGTACGGGGAGCGGCGGCGATATCGATCGTTACCTGCAGACTGACGTCGTCATGTACCCCGGTTTCTCCGGCGGCGCGCTGGTGACGGCGGATGGCCGCTTTGGCGGCATCAACTCGTCGGCACTGGTGCGTGGCGTCAGCGTGACGATTCCTGCGGCGACGGTGGTGCGCGTCGCCAGCACGATCCTGGCACACGGCCGCATGCCGCGCGGCTACCTCGGTGTGGGCATTCAGCCCGTGCGCCTCGATGCCAGCCTGCAGGAACAGCTTGGCCAGCAAACCGGCCTCATGCTCATGTCGGTCGAGGCGGGCGCCCCGGCTGCGCAGGGCGGGTTGCTGCAGGGGGATGTCATCGTGACACTAGATGGCCAGCGCATACGCCAGATGGATGACCTGCAGACCCTCCTCGTTGGCAGCCAGGTTGGCCGGACTGTGACGGTGCGCTACGTGCGCGCTGGCGCCGTGCACGAGACCTGGGTGACGGTCGGGCAGAAGTGACCTGATCTCCACACTAGTCCAGATGGGCGCAGATAGGCCGGCGGTTTTGTAGAGCGATTTGGCAAATCGCTCTACATGCTGCGCTGCTCCATCACTACCGATTGACTGAGGTGCCTGTGTACTAGGCGAACAGCAGAGCGGCGGTGACGCCGAGCACAAAGAGATGCATGGTCTGGTCCACGACGATACGCACAAAGTCGGCCTGCGTCTGGTTGACGGTCTGTTCCCACATCTCGGCCAGGTTGAACCCATCAATCAGCCAGTGGGTGAAGATGGTGATGGAAAAAAGCAGACCCAACTGGGTGGCGGTTGCGGTCTGCCCACTGCCGAACCAGGCAAAGAGCAGCATGACGGTCGTGTAGATGATGCAGTGGATCACACACTGCGAACTCCACCAACGGCCGCGTTTGTCACGTGCCATCCAGTCGTTCTGGAACATCCAGTCGCCCACGAAGTGGCCAATCAACAACCACGAAAAAATCGTCATGGCGCACCGTCGTTTTCGGTCGCGGCGGCGATCCGGGCATCCCAGCTGCGTATGCTGCTGCAAGATCGCTGCCCTTGCCTACTACTATAGAGTATAGACGGCGCAGCCCATCCATTCAATACGCGCAGGCCAGATTTGGGTTACACATCCCTGCACATTGAACCATCAGCCACCCTGCATGAAAACGCGCAGCGCAGCTGCGTTCTGCCGTACGCGGATGCGATTCTTTTTTTGCTCAGATGACGTCGCCGGCACGCAAGGCAGCGATCTGCTGCGCATCGTAGCCGAGCAGCGCGCGCAGCACTTCCTCTGTGTGATGGCCCAACGGGGGCGGCGCGCTGCGCACGGTGGCCGGCGTACGGCTGAACTTGGCCACCGGCCCCAACACCTTGATCG
>CAIRNL010000606.1 GCA_903879975.1 uncultured Chloroflexota bacterium
ACTGGGCTCACTATCGGTTTTCTGGCCGGACCCGAGCGCATGATCAAATTGGAACCACTGTTCGTCGACCTCTTTCCTGGGGCATTGGCCCTCTTCCTTTTGGAAATGGGGATCGTCGCTTCACAACGCCTATACGACCTGCGCCGTACAGGGCCTTTCTTAGTCGGCTTCGGCGTGCTCATGCCCCTGCTGTCAGCGAGTCTGGGTCTGGCGGCTGGTGTACTTTCAGGCATGTCGCCGGGCGGGACCGCCATCCTGGCGACACTGGCCGCCAGCGCATCCTACATTGCAGCGCCGGCTGCCATGCGGGTTGCAGTACCAGAAGCGAACCCAACGCTGTATCTCACCGCTTCACTGGGTATCACTTTCCCCTTCAACGTCGTCTTCGGCATTCCGATCTATTTCTGGATGGCAGCTGCCGTTTTCAGCTAGCAATACCATGCAGCAGGGAAATTCGCTACCTGCACCAGCAACCATCCGCTGCCGATCTCGTCAGCAATTTCATGGATAGAGGGCCTGCAAGTCGTCGAAATAGACCATGCCCGTAGCGGCTGCGTTCGTTGGATAGTCAAGCACCAACGCATGGAGCGAAACAGGGAAAGTAAGCGCAGTGGCACTGCTGCCGATTGGTTGCACCGGCCAGTCCAACGTCGGGTCGAGTGGCGCCACCATACGTTCCCAGCCTGTGTGCATGATCTGCCCGAACGAGAACTGCCAGATCTGTCCCGCAGCGTCCCTCACCCACACGTTGAGAAAACTGCCGGAGCCGTCCCCGTAAACCTGCATTTCCAGTCGATCCGGTGCGCCAGCGATGGGTATTGTGCGCAAAAAGACAACATAGTTGCGGTCCCCGGGAATGTTGGCAGGAAAATCATAGATCAACTTGCCGGCATACGAACCAGCATAGACCTGTTCGCCACTTTGGATGAACTCACCCCATGTCTCGTCGCCGCGACGCCAGATGCCAAAGCGCTCGAAGTCAGTCACCATAGCTGCGCCGGCGATAGACACAGCCGGCGTGACCATCGGCTGTGCGGCTACCCGCGTCGGATCGGGAGTTGCTACCCCACCGGAAGCACCACAAGGGCCAGTCAGCGTCACATAGCCGGTGCTGACCCATCCTTGAGTGGTCGACGTGACGACTTTGACCCACGAACAAGCGGCATTGTAGTCCGTCACAGGCAGACGGTCGTCCTTCAACACGGTGCCAACCTTGGCGTAACTGGCGCCTGGACCGGCGCGCACGTTCAGTGTTGCCGCCGTGACGATGGCTTCCAACACAGGCCCTGTGGCGGTCTCTGCGGAAGCAAGCCGAGACTTGGCCGATGACTGCTTGTCATCGGCGGCTCCGTCCTGGACGTCTGCGCCAAAGTTATCGAATGCAACTTCGCTGTATTCGCCATCCATAGCACTGACAGCCACGCCGAACTCACCGGTGGACAGCGTATCGTCCGTCCAGTCAACGAGCAGTGTGTCGTTCACCCAAAAACGAATCTGCGTACCAATACAAGAGAGCTTTGCGTGGTTAGTCTCGCCCACCCCCTGGCGAATCACATCGGTGGCAGCAGGGTCCTGACGGCGCACCGATTCTCCATCCAGAAAGAGATTGGCAGTATAATAGCCGTCAGCACTGAAGCTAGCCGCGTATCCGTTACGTCCCTCGTTCCGGCAAAAGATCGTGTGCCAGTTGTCAACGCTCCCGCCGATGAGCACAACATCGACCGCAAGTTCGACATCGGCGACAGTCAGGCCAGGCGAGGTGTCAGTGCGTACAGGCGACGTCGTCAGGTTGCGTACGATCAGGACGCCATCTTCGATGCGAACTGCGCCCGATTCGTCTTCGCCGAGCCGCCAACCGCCGCTGTCATCGTCGAAGTTATCTTCAAATGAACGGGATGTTGCGCTGGGGGTGGCCTGGGCAGCAGTTCCGAATGCGGTGGTCCCCTCGGTGAGGGCGGCAGCGGCAGCCGGCGCATAGACTCGCAGCTGGGAGAACTCTGCAACGGCCTCGCCCTTGGAGGAGATATCTTCTGGCACGCCGAGATAGAGACCAATGAGACCGGGCTCAGTCAGCGCATCGTCGTTCCACCCGCAAACAAAGACGCCATCTACGAACGCAAGGATTTGTGGGCCGACGACTTCGACGCGCAGGGTCCGAAAATCATTGAATCTGCTGAGGCTAGGCGGCAACTGGCATCCACCCATGTCCTCGACCTCGGTCAACCTCTCGCTGAGCCGGCCAAGTTCGATCTCTTTGTGCCCAGGCCGAATTCCCACATGGTAGTAATGCCAGCTGGTATCCTGGCGCTCACGCAGATTGGAACCGCGGAAAATTACACCAGCACCCTCGATCTGGTCAGTGGCAAAACGGAGATCGACCTCAATGAATGCGTCGGTCACAGCGGGGATGGGGTACTGGACGGCGAGTTCGTCGTCGGCGGAGCCCGATGAGAGCTTGCCGACGCCACCGGCAACCTCCCACGCCATCCATTCGTCGCCATAGCTGGCTAGCGCGCTGGCTGTTGCATCCGCAAAATCGTCGACCCACAGCAAGTCACCGTTGGGACGAGGTTCGGGATCGGGCTGGGCCAGCGCACCAGGCGCCACCATGCCGCCGACCCCCAAAACAACGATCAGAAAAGTCAACAGGAGACGTGCCATACAACTGCTCACTTTCCGGGGCCAATACCCCAACATCATGGCAACTGGGACGAGCACACCGGCAAAATCCGCTGGATGGGATGGGAAATGAAACCAGATTGAGGTAGATGAAACGCACCGCAATCCGGCACAGGCACGGCGGTCGTCGATCACCTTTCATGATACACCGGAGCCCACCCTCGTTCACCGGTCACATGACCAGGTGCTGGTTTAAACCTCGGGCGAGTACCACTCCCCTACTCCGCCAAAGTCGTGGACCTGGGAAGCGGTACGGCTCATCCCGCTGGATGGATTTCCCGATATCCCAATTGGGATATTTGGGAAATTGCGCTGCACCTGACAAGCGGGATATCCTTCAACAAGGGGCATCTGACATCCCTGGCACCGCACACAAACAGGCTGCGCGCATCGTCCGCTGCTGCACTGAGCGGGAAGGATTGATTGTCCCAACCAAGAAGTAGACCCTACAAGCGCTCTTACTTGGAGTGGGCAGATAGCGGTGCTATACTGCGCATAGTTGTGCGGCAGGCGGCACGCTTGATCCTGACTTTTGTCAGACGATGGGTATGACAGGCAGGCAGCCCCAATAGAGGTAAATACAGTAGAGGTAAATACAGAGCTTCAATGTCTGATTCGCCAAATTCAGCAGGGGATCGCTTCACACTCCAACCGGACACAACTGGGACTAGTGAGTCGTTGCGCCTGGAGCCAGCCGAGATGGATGCCAAGGCCGCTGTGGGCGAGAAGCAGCCATCCTATGGGTGGGCCATGGTGCGAGAACTGGTCGAGACAGTTGTCTTATCGCTGGTGATCTTCCTGTTGATCCGTCAAGTAGTGCAGAACTACCGCATTGAGAACCACTCGATGGAACCGAGCTTCTTTGAGGGCCAGTTCGTCCTCGTCAACAAGCTGGCCTACCGGTTGGGGCAGCCCGACCGTGGCGATGTGCTCGTCTTCCACAACCCGCGTAACACAAACGAAGATTACATCAAGCGTATCATCGGCCTGCCAGGCGATACCGTCGAGATTAACAACCAGACAGTCTTCATCAACGGCGCAGCAGTGCTCGAGAATTTCACGCACCATCCAATTCCACCAGGTGAGTATAGCGGGCCATTCGTGGTAGGCGACAATCAACTTTTTGTGATGGGGGACAACCGGCCGAATTCAAGCGATAGCCGCGTCTTTGGTTCAATCGACCAGGATCTGGTTGTCGGGCAGGCATGGCTGCGCATCTGGCCACTGAACGAGTTTGGCTTCGTCCAGCACATCGATCTGCCGCTTGCTGGCACGCCGGTTCCACAATAGCCGCTGCAGCGAGGTATTTCAGCATGACCGATATCTCTTTAGAAGAAAAAATCCAGGTTGCACTTGATCGCCTGGCGGGCATCGCACCTGGTACAGCGCTCCAACCGGCAACACTGGACCCAACTGCGCTGGCCGCTATGATCGACCATACACTGCTCAAAGCGGAAGCAGGTGAGGAGCAGATACGCCAGATGGCGGCCGAGGCGATAGAATTCGGTTTCGCCAGTGTCTGTGTCAATCCGCTCTGGGTGCCACTGTGCGCCGATCTACTCGCCGGCACGCCGGTCAGCATCTGTTCAGTCATTGGATTTCCGCTTGGCGCCACGTTGCCGGCAATCAAAGTCTATGAGGTCGAGCAGGTCGCTGCACTAGGCGTCGACGAGGTTGACATGGTGCTTTCCGTCGGGCGTCTACGCGATGGCGACGTGCGGTTTGTTTATCGCGATATCGCCGAAGTCGCCGCTGCTGCGCACGACCATGATCTGATTCTGAAAGTCATCTTCGAGACAGGATTGCTCACCGATGCCCAAAAGGTGGCAGCGTGCGTGATCGCCCAAGAGGCTGGCGCCAATTTTGTAAAAACAGCGACAGGCTTTAGCGGTGGTGGTGCGACCGTGGCAGATGTGGCGCTCATGCGCGCAACGGTCGGGCCGACGATGGGAGTCAAGGCGGCTGGCGGCATTCGTACGGCCAACGACGCGCAGTTGCTGGTTGCGGCCGGCGCCAATCGGTTGGGAACGAGCGCAGGCGTGCGCATCCTACGCGAGTTGCTGGATGGCGTAGCGCCAGGCAAGGCAACCGCACAAGGGGACAGCTATTGATGTCTGATCGGGTCTCCGATTTCGCACTGATCATTGGCCATGTATGGCGCTGTACGGCGTGTCGTGACATCCTGCTGGAGCGCCCGCACCTCATATGGATCGGGCATAAGCTGAGCGAAAGCCAGCGCGAATGCCTGATCAACATGGACGAAGAAGACTTTCGCACCATTCAGCATCTCGCCGAGGTGACCGGATTGGCGGCACGTGAGATCGATGCAGCCATCGACCACCCTCGTGCACGTCTGCGCCATCTGGGTAGCGTCAAAGGCGAAGTGCGTCCTGGCCTTAGCTGGTAAAATTCTCCACACAAACCGCCAAATTCAATTCTGACTCAAGATGAATCAAATCATTCCTGGACTGTGGGAAATCGACGAGATTGGCGACATGGTTCACTGCTATGTGTGGGAAGGGCCGAACGGTCTTGCCCTCATCGACACCGGCATGCCGTCGCACATTCACAAAGTCATGGACGCGCTAGTAGCAAAGGGCTACGCCTTGCACAACGTGCGGCGGATCATCATCACGCACGGCGATGCCGATCATCTGGGAGGGGCGGCAAAGCTCAAGAAGGCCACTGGCGCAGTCGTCGGCTGTCATTCGGTAGAGAAAGTACTGTTGGAAAATCCAGGCAAACGGAAGCCGGCTTCCCTGCTTATCCGCCCTGTCTTTTCCCTAATGCAGCGTTTTCCCCAATTCAATGCACTGCCAGTCTTGCCGGACGAACTGTATATCGATGGGCAGAAAACCCCGGAGGGTTTCACCGTGATCCACACCCCAGGACACACTGCCGGCCATATTTCGCTGCTTCACCGGGAAAAGCGTGTACTCATCGCAGGCGACGCACTCAACAACCGCGGCGGCAAGCTTCAACTTCCGCCCCCCCTGTTCACGCCTGACATGAAAAACGCCCAACGCAGCGTGTGGAAACTGGCCAAGAAGTATGGCGAAGATTTCGATATCATCGTCTTCGGCCATGGACCACCGATCCTACAGAACGGCGGACACAAGGTGCAGTCGCTGGTGACACAGCTCTTCTCATCAGAGGTATAGACGCCCGACACCTTGCCGTATCTGCTGCAATGTGCTGCCCATGCCAACACACTAGCGCCGGTAGACGATTTCTCCGTCAACCACCGTCATCTCAGCATGTGCCTGCGCAATTGCCCCGCCTGCCACTTCGTCGTCGCTCAGCGAGAACAGATCGCGATCGACGACGACCAGATCGGCCAGCTTGCCCACATGCAGGCTCCCGATTTCGCACTGCCATCCGGCAGCCTGTGCCGCGCCCAGCGTATAGGCATGGATCGCCTCGGCCAGCGTGATCCGTTGGTGGCCATACCACGGCACTGCCGGTAGCCGCTCGATGCGCTGGCGCACGACTGCTGCGTGCAGACCAGCAAAAGGACTCGGATCGGCAACCGGTGCGTCGCTGCCAAAGGCGAGCAGCGCGCCACTCTTCAGCAACGACGCAAAGGTATACGCGTTCGCCCCGCGCGCACCAAGGAAGCGATCGGCAGTGTCCATGTCGTCGGTGGCATGGATCGGCTGGACGCTGGCTGTCACACGCAACTGCCCCAAACGAGGCAGGTCGACTGGATCGATGATCTGCACGTGCTCGATCCGGTGCGGGATGTGCAGCTTCAACCCGCTGTCAGCCAGTTCCTCGAAGATATCGAGGCAGACGCGGTTGGCACGGTCGCCGATGGCATGGACGCTGATGGGAAAACCGAGTTCCACAGCACGGCGGAACTCGGCAGCCATTTGATCGGGTGGCGTGACGCTGACGCCAAAGCTATCGGCCTCGCCGGGTGCCAACTTCTCAAAAGGCGCAAGTAGCCATGCCGTGCGAGTGCCGAGGCTGCCGTCAGTGAAAACTTTGACATGTCCAAGACGAAGGTAGGTGTCGCCAAAACCACTGCGCAGCCCGATCCCAGCCAGATGCGGCAGTTCATGGGCAGCAACGTTGCACGCAACGCGCAGTTTGAGTTCACCCTGTTCGCGCAGGCGCAGCAGGCTGGCCCACTCGCGCGGGCCGTCGCTGCCATCCTTCACGCGTTGGGCATGGATAGCAGTAACGCCAAGCCGGTGTAACTCGGCCTGTCCCTGGCGCAGGGCATCATCCATCTGCCCAGGAGTCGGCTGCGGAATATGGCGTGTGACCAGCTCAATTGCCAGCTCACGCAGATAACCCGTAGGGTTCCCCGCTGCATCACGGTCGATGACCCCACCAAGTGGGTTGGCCGTAGCGGAAGTGATAGCAGCGATACGCAGTGCAGCGCTATTAACGACAGCGCTGTGCATGTCGCTCCGATAGACGATCGTTGGGACATCGGGACCAGTGACTGTATCGATCTCCGCTGCGCTCGGAAAGGCTGTTTCTCCCCACCAGCTTTCATTCCAGCCCTGTCCCACGAGCCAGGCGCCCGGCGCAGTGGCTACGGCAGCAGTGCGGATAGACTCCATCATCGCTGCGCGGGTGCGCGTGTGCGCCAGACGCACCTCGCACAGGCCCACCGCCCATATGGAGAAATGAATGTGTGCGTCACACAGACCAGGCAGTACGAGCTGCCCGGCCAGGTCGATTTGCTCGGTGCGGCTGTCGGCCAGCGCAAGCACTTCAGCATCTGCGCCGACCGCCATGATACGCTGCCCGCGCACAGCAAGCGCCTGCGCCCAGGGTTGTACCGGGTTCTCGGTGTAGACACGACCATTGCAGAAGATCAGGTCTGGGGCACAGCCGATGCTTTCCATACAAAACTCCTGTGATCAAGATGGCATGGTGGGGATCATCCGCCGGCACTGCATCCGCTGCATTGGGATGGCAGCCAACAGCTAGCCGAACCGGCAACATCTATAGTCTAACAGAGAGTAATGTAGAGTCGCGAGCGGCTCGACCCACAACAGAGAGGCATCTCATGAAGTCAATTCCACAGACGGTACTCGACACAGCAGTGAAAGGCGTCAACTTGGCGCCTGGCACGTTGCGCGCGCAGCTTGGCGAAACGCCCACGCTGCTCATCTTTCTGCGCCACTTTGGCTGACCGTTCTGCCAGGAAATGGTGAGCGATCTTCGCACCCTGGCGACAACCTTGG
This sequence comes from uncultured Chloroflexota bacterium, assembly GCA_903879975.1. Classification (GTDB taxonomy): domain Bacteria; phylum Chloroflexota; class Anaerolineae; order Caldilineales; family Caldilineaceae; genus Caldilinea. The sequence goes on from CAIRNL010000606.1 coordinate 7,884, forward strand.
CAGGTTACCCCAGTTCGCTGTTTTTTTACATGGGATCTGTTGCCGAGGGAAAAGCCTTCTTCACCACGACCTGGCCGGAGGCGCGTGCCGTCTCCGATCCTGGCAAGCGATTTTACACTGCGTTCGGGCTGGAGCGCGGCAACCTTGGGCAGATGTTCGGACCGGGCGTGATAGCTTGTAGCCTACGTGCAGCAGCCAAAGGACACAAGGTCGGCTGGGCCGTGGGTGATCCGTGGCAGATGCCGGGGATTTTCCTGGTACAAGGGCCAGATGTGCTATGGTCGCACGATTTCTCGCACATCGCCGATCACCCAAACTTTACGATCCTACCACGGTTGGTCGCAGATTTGGCTGTGCCGACGCCAACATGATTGCACAGAACTGCCCGGCTGATTTGACACAGACCGCTCCTCATGCTATTCTTCCCCCTGTCAATAGATGAGATTGCAATATTGACAAGGAGACGTGGTGTAGCGGTTAGCATATTGGCCTGTCAAGCCAAAGGTCGCGGGTTCAAATCCCGTCGTCTCCGCCAATTTAAAGAAACAAGAAAAGCACGCCAAGTGGGCGTGCTTTTCATTTTGTTGCAGTGGGGAGGCTGCACAGCCGGCCATCGCCCATGAGCAGGATTTTTCGGCGTCACCCTCTTTGCCTGCACATTTGTTCCAGACCCAACTTGGGATAAGCCCCCTTCTACAGTATAATTGGTTAAGAATTGACTTTGTAGCTTACGGTGCAGGAGCCTCTGGATGGACGACAATTTGCAATTCCCTGTCGACGGCGAACCCGAATCGGACGGGCAGGAGAATGAGGCACGGCCCCAAGCGCTGCCGCCCGCAGCAAGCGCTGGCGACAGCGGTCTCAACACCATCGGCGCTGGCCTGAACGGCGCTGGCCTCAACGCCGGCACGGTGCGCAATGTGCTCATCGAGCAAGAGATGCGTGCCGCTTATCTGGACTACGCCATGAGCGTGATCGTTGCACGCGCCCTGCCTGACGCGCGCGATGGCCTCAAGCCCGTGCACCGCCGCATTCTTTATGCTATGCACGACATGGGGCTGGGCGCTTCCAGCGCCTATAAGAAGAGTGCCCGTATCGTCGGCGAGGTGCTCGGCAAGTACCACCCGCATGGCGACTCAGCCGTCTACGACGCCATGGCGCGCATGGCGCAGGATTTCAGCCTGCGCTACTGTCTGGTCGACGGCCAGGGCAACTTCGGCTCGGTCGACGGCGACAGCCCAGCTGCCATGCGCTACACCGAGGCACGCCTCGCCCGTATCGCTGAGACGATGCTCCAGGACATCGAGATGGATACGGTGGACTGGACCAATAACTTTGATGACAGCTTGCAGGAACCGACGGTTCTGCCCGCCATGCTGCCCAACATGCTGGTCAATGGCACCAGCGGCATCGCCGTCGGTATGGCGACGAACATCCCGCCCCATAACCTCAGCGAAGTTGCCGATGCAGTGGTCTTTGTGATCGACCACTGGGAGCGACGCAACGATATTGGTCTGGAAGAACTCATGGAGTTCGTCAAGGGACCGGACTTCCCGACCGGCGGCATCATCCTGGGCGTTGAGGGCATTAAGCAGGCCTTCGCCACGGGGCGCGGCAAGGTACTCGTGCGCGCCAAGACCACCATCGAGGAAATACGCGGCGGGCGCTTTGCCATCATTGTTACGGAGATCCCGTACCAGGTGAACAAGTCGACGCTTATCGAGCGCATGGCCGAACTGGTGCGCGAAGAAAAATTGGACATGATCAGCGACATCCGCGACGAGTCCGACCGTACGGGCATGCGCATCGTCATCGAGTTGAAGCGTAACGCTGCGCCCAAAAAAGCGCGTAACCGCCTCTTCAAACATACGCAGTTGCAGACCTCGTTTGGCGTCAACACGCTGGCGTTGGTAAACGGCGAGCCAGTGACACTCAGCCTGCGCCGTGCGTTGGTGGTTTATGTCGAGCACCGCTTCGAGGTGCTGACGCGGCGCACAGAGTACCAGTTGGCTAAGGCACGCGAGCGCGCCCACATCCTGGAAGGGCTACGTATTGCACTGGAATATCTCGACGAGGTCATCCGTACGATCCGCCAGAGCGAGAGCGCGGAAGCCGCCCGCATGGCGCTCATGGAGCGCTTCGGTCTGACCCAGGTGCAGGCTCAGGCCATCCTCGACATGCAGTTGCGCCGTCTGGCGGCTCTCGAACGTCAGAAGATCGAGGACGAGTATCGGGAGATCATGGCGCGCATCGCCTATTACGAAGACCTGCTCGTCAGTCCAGAAAAGATTCGCGCCCTGATCCGCGAGGACATCATTGCCCTCAAAGAAAAATTTGGCGACGCGCGTCGTTCGACCATCGTGCACGAAGCTGGCGGCGAATTCAGCGAGGAAGACCTGATTTCACAGGACAACGTCCTCATCAGCTACAGTTCAGCCTCCTACATCAAGCGCATGAACCCCGACGCCTTCCGTGCCCAGAATCGTGGCGGGCGCGGCATCAAGGGCATGAGCACGCGCAGCGAAGATGAAGTGGCTGATCTACTTTTTGCGCGTACGCTCGACCATATCCTTCTCTTTACGAATAAGGGGCGCGTCTATTCAAGCCGTGTCTACGAACTGCCGGAAGGCAGCCGCACAGCGCGTGGCATGCACATCGCCAACGTGCTCAACCTCCTCCCCGACGAGACAGTGACGACGATGCTAGTCGTGCCCGACTTTGAGAGCGCAGAGTATATTACGTTGCTCACGCGCTGCGGGCGCATCAAACGCATGGAACTCAACGTTTTCGCCAATATCCGATCGGTAGGTCTTATCGCGATGAGTCTGGACGAGAGTGATTCGCTCGACTGGGCGCGCCTGACCAGAGGTGGCGAAGACTTCATCGTTGTCACGCGGCGCGGCCGCGCACTGCGCTTCAGCGAGGATGATGTGCGCCCGATGGGACGCACTGCTGCCGGCGTCAACGCTATCCGTCTTCAATCCGAGGGAGACGAGGTGGTCGGCTTCGATGTCGTCAAACCGAGCGCCGAACTCCTCGTGGTGCACGAGCACGGCTACGGCAAGAGAACGCCACTGGAAGAGTACACCGTGCACGGTCGCTATACGCAGGGCAACTGGGCGACCGACTACACGCGACTCGACGAGGTGGGTCCCATCGTCTCGGCACGCGTCGTGGAGCCGGAGGACCAGATCACAGTCATGACAGCCAACGGTATCGTGCTGCGTACGCGGGTGGACGGCATTCGCGTGGCTGGACGCATCACACGTGGCGTGCGTGTTGTCAACCTCATGGAAGGGGACAACGTCGTGGCTGTGGCCGTACTCACGCATGCCGACCTCAACCGCGGCGTAGATGATGGTGGCGAGGTAGGCAGTGACGTGGCCATCCTCAGCGATGCTGGTGGCGACGGACACGCCGAACATGCGGCCGATCTTCATACGGCGGAGAGCGAGGAGACGGTATCGCCGGACGACCTGCAAGCAGCCGAGGAACCTTCTGCGTAGCTGGCCGCACCGAGACGACGATCGCAATGATGTTCTTAAGAGCCTGATCCATGCCGGCGACGATTTCAGACCTGCAAAAGCCCGGTCAGCACTGGGCCTATTTCCCGGACGGTCATCCCGAAACCATTGCCGAAACACTCGTTGCCTTCGCCAACAGTGAGGGCGGCTCTCTCGTGCTGGGACTGGATGCTGACGGCACGCTTGGCAGCATCGACACCGACGACGAAGCGGCGGATGTGCTGCGTAAGGCCGAACGCATGTGTCGGCCACCCGTACGCACATCAGGCTGGCAGAATCACCCAGTCTCTGGCGGTGCTGTCGTCATCGTGCGCGTCGACCGCAGCGGCGACCTGCACGTGCTACAGGATGGCCGCGTGCTGGTGCGGCGCGGAACGGACAATGCACCGATTGAGAGCGACGATGTTGATCGCCTGCTGTCAGCGCGTCCATCAGGTGAGTTCGAACTCCAGCCAGTTCCGGGCGCTCGCCGCGACGACCTCGATGAAAACGTCGTGGACGATTACCTGGAACGACGCCAGAAACGCAACCCACGCCACACGATCCTACCCAAGGACAAGCTGCTGCAACAGATCGGCGCGCTGACCGAGGAAAACGTGCCTACGGTGACCGGCGTGCTTCTCTTTGGCAAGGAGCCACAACTCTTCCTGCCGCAGAGCCGCGCCATCTTCGTCAAGTTTGCCGACACTCAGCCGCGCGGCCCAGAGGGGTCCCTCGGCTACGGCCGTCGCGAGGAGTTTCTTGGCCCCCTGCCCCTCATTATCGACCGCGCCTGGCGCGTGATCTGGGAGGAAATGGATAAACGCGCCGTCGTCAAGGGTTTACAGCGCCACGAAGAGACGGAATACCCGTCTACTGCGGTGCGCGAGGCGCTAGTCAATGCCGTAGCACACCGCGATTACCGCATCAGCGGGCGCAGTATCGAGATTCGCATGTACACCGACCGTATGGAGATCACCAGTCCGGGCGGGCTGCCTGCACACATCACCATCGACAATCTGGTAGAGGAACACTACAGCCGCAACCCGCGCCTGGTCAATGGCCTCTACCAATGGGGCTACATCGAGGAACTGGGGTTGGGCATCGACCGCATGATCGAGGAAATGGTCAACGTCGGCCATCCACCCCCCAAATTCGAGAGCCCAGGCCACCGCTTCACAGTGACACTCTTCAATGCCCGCAACGAGGCACGTCCAGCTGAGTCGTCGGAGAACAACATGAACGAACGCCAGCTCAAGGCGCTCGAATATGTGCAGCGCAACGGCTTCATTTCCAACGGCGACTACCGCCAGCTCTGTCCACACGTTGGCCCTGAAACGCTGCGTCTGGATCTGGTCGATATGGTCAGCCGCGGCGTGTTGCTCAAGATCGGGGACAAACGCGGCACCCGTTACATCCTCAAGTAGTGCGGTATCCCCGATAACCCAATTGGGATAATTTGGGTTATCAGTTTCCGTCCTGCACACGGCCAACTGCGACAACAACGTTGTGTCCGCCGAAGCCGAAAGCGTTGACCAGCGCACAGCGTATGTCAACCGGGCGCGCGCTGTTGCCGACAATGTCAAGATCGATGACCGGATCAGCGGTGTAGTTGATCGTCGGTGGGACAATGCCCTCTTGCAGCGTGCACACGGCGGCAACGAGGGATTGCGCACCGGCGGCGCCAAATCCGTGGCCGATCATGCTCTTGATACTGGTGACGGGCATGGCATAAGCGGCGGCGCCGAAGGCCAACTTGAGCGCGCGGCACTCGGCCTCGTCGTTGAGCGGCGTAGCGGTGCCATGTGCGTAGACAGCACCAACCGCATCAGGCGTCAGACCTGCCGCAGCCAGCGCACCGCGCAGGGCGCGGGCCGCACCGCTGGCCGTCGGATCGGGCGCAGTGATATGAAAGCCGTCACCCGTCAGACACCCGCCGAGTATTTCAGCATAGCAGATGGCACCACGCGCGCGGGCATGTTCCTCCGTCTCCAGGACGACAGCGGCCGCACCCTCGCCGGCCACGAAGCCATCGCGGTCGACGGAAAAGGGACGGCTCGCCTGCTCCGGGCAATCCGTGCGTGCCGAGAGCGCACCCATACGGCCAAAAGCGCACATCGTCATGAGCGTAATCGGCGACTCGCTGCCGCCGGCAACGATGGCGTCCGCCTCACCGCGGCGTAGGAAGTGGTAGGCTTCAAGGATGGAGTAGTGGCCGCTGGCGCAGGCGAGGGCATGGGTCATGATCGGTCCCTGTGCACCCAGTTCGATGGCGGTCTGGCAGCTGACTGTGCCGGGCAGTCCGTAGGGCATGACGTGCGAGTCGATTGCACGCCACCCCATTTCTCCCATACTCATCGCTGCATCTTCGATGACCGAAAGCCCGCCGCCGCCGGTAGCCATAAAGACACCAACTCGCTCCCGATTGTGCGTGTCGATGGACAGCCGGGCATGCTCGACCGCTTGGCGTGCCGCCGCCACAGCATATTGCACCACACTGGGTGTGTAGCTGGCTATGCCGTCACTCATAACATCGGCGACGTGAAAGTCCTTGACCTCGCATGCAATGGTGTAAGGCATGTCGGCAGTGTCATAGCGCGTGATGGGGCCGGCGCCGGACTTTCCGGCGACCAGATTCCGCCAGTAGGTGGCGACATCGTTGCCAACGGGTGTAATAGCACCCAGGCCAGTCACAAATACACGGGACATACGATCTTTCCGCATTCTCTCTACCTGTACGTTGTGTAGCCTCATCTGCCATTGTAGCCAAGCTGAGAAATAGGGCAAGCGGCGCACCACCTTTTCTACTGCTACTCTTCTACCTCAGCCCCTGATCCGCTGCCTGCTGCAATTGGCGACATCCTTCCCTATAGACATGTGACTTTAGCCCTTTGCCGCTCCTCACGAATCCTGTCACACCGGGTCGAAAAAAGCTGCAAAGAGAGGAGTTGCCCAGAAATGCCTGCCAACGGATCTCGCATTCGTCGCGAAAAACGCACTGTTGCCGCCATGATCGACCTCTACTATCACGACGAACACGGCGCGCACGACGCACGATGCGCCGACTGCCAGACACTCCACGATTATGCCATGTCGCGTCTAGATCGCTGTCCCTTTGGGGAGGAAAAGACGACGCGCGCCAACTGCGCCATCCACTGCTACAAGCCAGCCATGCGTGAACGGGTGCGGGGCGTCATGCGCACCGCCGGCCTGCGCATGATCTGGCGTCATCCCATACTAGCTATGTGCCATGTGCTGGATGAGCGCGGGAAGGCGCGAGCGAGGAACAGTACTTGAGAGTCGGTCAGGTAAGATCGGTTCACCAGCCAGACTTCTGGCAAAAACCTGGTCAGTCCAGCCGGATGGGAGAGCTCAACGACAACGGGCGTTGCGTGCGGTGCTTCTGGAAGACTCCAGTGCATCATCGCCCACGCCTGCCGCCATTGCCGAAAGCCGCCGGCGCAGGCTAATTAACAAAGTGTACTACAGGAACCCTCCCAGACCAGAAACAGACAGAGCACCAATTGGAACGGGACTTGGCAGTTGCCAAATCCCGTTCCAGTCAATCTTTGCCAAAGTAGCCCCACGGGGATTCGAACCCCGGTCGCAGCCTTGAAAGGGCTGAGTCCTAGTCCACTAGACGATGGGGCCAGACCGTCAAGTAATATAGAGCAGTATATTGAAACCGTCCGAAAACGTCAAATCCCAGAGCCACCAAGCACACCGAACACAGGCCTTCATGGAACTCACCGCCGCCGAGGAGCGTTTCGCTCCCAGACGGATCTTGTCGAGAACGCCCCCAAGGGAGGGCGCTTCCCCTGCTCCGAATGGTCCCCCTGCCAGAGGGTGCAATCCAGGGTGGGGGACGTAAGTTGCCCCCAACGTGAAGCATACCCCCGCCAGACAGCAGCTTTCCGCTCGATCAGTCGCTATGGTAGACTGGAAGCGACGATGCATGACAACCTGTCCGGCGTAGAAATCGAGGGAATGGGTGGAACGTTACACGGTAGCTTGTGTCCAGCAACGCCTGCGTCTGCCGTTAACAACCGACGAGTTGCGTGAAAGTTTGCGCCGTTTCCTGCGCGCGGCCGAGAATAAGCGCGCTCGCCTGTTGGTCTTCCCGGAACTGGCAGGCTTGATGATCGTGCCGCCACTGCTCGTCGACTTCCGCTCGTCGTTGCTCAAATGCGCCGATGTGGGACGCCGGCGCAGCGCCACCCTCTGGCAGAAAATGGTCGGTGCAATGGCGGGCGGCGCAGCGGGCGCCCTCAGAGCCAACTACCAGGTCGGCTTGTCTGGGTTGCTCGATGTCTCAGCCGTCCAGTTATGGGAGCGCTACACTGAACTCTTCGGCGGGCTTGCCAGGGAATTTAGCGTCACCCTCGTAGCGCCCAGCATGTACTTGCCCGATCCCTTCGACGGCGTTCTGCGCCATCTGGCAGCCGTCTTCGGCCCGGATGGCACCCTTCTGGGTACACAAGCCAAGGTGATGCTCACCAAGGAAGATGAATTGTACTGCCAGCCCGGCTCGACGTGGGACGTGGTTCAGACCGAGGTCGGTGCGCTTGGTCTGATCCTGGGCGGTGACGTGTTTTACCCCGAAGTCGGGCGGCTGCTGGCCTTTCATGGCGCCGAGGCGCTGATTTGCTTGGGAGCGAGCAGCAACCTGGCGACGTACAACAAACTGCGAGCCGGCGCGCTGGCGCGCATGCAGGACAACCAGATCTTCGCTGCCTGCGCATTCCTTGTCGGCCCCAACTACTTCTCGCCAGCGCCAGATGTAACCTTTCTCGGCAAATCCGCAATCTTTGCACCGCAAGAATTAACGCCGCGTTTCAACGGTGTCCTGGTAGAGATGGGCAACTTCGGCAGCGAGGGTGTGCTGACCGGCGAGTGGGACTTCGCCGCACTTAAATCATTGTGGGCAAAAAGCGATTCATCAGTGCGCAACCAGGTGAATGCATCCCAGGCCAGCCAGATGCTGGCAGCGCTCTACCGCCAGTTGCAGAACCTGCCACGCCTGGAGGAACCCGACGCCACGCATCCGGCAGGCGACGCGTCGAGCAGATCAGCCCATATCCAGCCCGTGCGACTGACACTCGACGACCTACCGATCATTGCCTCCGTCACCAGCCGCTGGCCGCCGCGCGCAGCTGGCGAAGGAACTATCCCGCTGCAGGAAGCAGTACATTGGGGCCTTAACTCACCGGCGACTGACGACGCGGCCAGCACACCTGACCCGCGCTACGAGGAAGAGACCGATGAAATGGACGCGCTGGGCGATGACGCACGGGCACGACGCGACGGCACAACAGCCTGACCTCAGGTCACTGGGGGGACCACGTTGCAAAGACGCCCGATCCCAGGAGCAGGGGTTCGCTACCTTCGGCCAGTGACTGTACCCAAACACCGCTGCGCCCATCTGCCAGCGTTCCCGTGAAAACAAAAGCATCACCATCCGGCGACCAGATGCGGTGACTCTGTGCATACTGGTCGAAGAAGGGCAGATAACTGTCCAGGAAGG
>CAIRNL010000607.1 GCA_903879975.1 uncultured Chloroflexota bacterium
CTACAGGCGCGCATCTACGGACGCGTGGTACTCGAAACCAGACAACAGTATCAGGGACTCGTGGCGTAAAGCGAGATCAAACGGCACCGATCTCACAGTTCCAGCCCTGGCATGCAAAAGGAGACAGGAATCATGATGAAGGAATCACAGCGCTCGCTGGATATAGGAACGATCTGGGTGTTTTGTGATGGGAGTACGGGAATGACCGGTGAAGGCGCAGTGGTGGCGGAGGCGGTCGAACCGCGTTGGGGGGCGCTCGACCGCCTGCGCCGGCGTTTTCAGGCGGACAGCCGTTGCACGGCAGCAGCAATTGCGCGCGGCGGCGATGGCCGGATTCTGGATTGGGCATGGCAGGCGCTGGATGTGCGCACCAATAACGAGGCGGAATACGCTGGGCTACTGTTGGGGATGCAGATGGCGGAACGATTGTGCGCCAAGACTACTACATTCGTACTGGATAGCGCTGTCGTAATCGGGCAGATGGAAGGCCGCTTTGCCGTGAACAGCAAGGCGCTGCGCGGCTGGCACTGGAAGGCGTGCAAAGTTGCGCGCCAACTGTCAGATGTACGCTACTGCCTGGTTCCGCGCGAGTGGAATCGTCTAGCTGACGGGCTGGCTGGCCAGGCAAGCATCCCATGGCCTCTGTTGCGGGCGGCACTGGAGCGACAGCAGCAGGGTGTGACCGGAAACGGCAAGGAAAAACCGACATGAGCAAGAAGCAGGCATCCACCCGCAATCAAGAAGGGGAGACAATTCCTCATGCACAACGCAATCGGCGTGCCTGGGTGGTGGTATCCTACGACATTCCTGACGACAAACGGCGCACGAGAGTGATGAACCTGCTCTATGGCTATGGCGTGCGTGTGCAATATAGCGTTTTCGAGTGCGAAGTACGACCAGGCGACCTGGAAGAGTTGAAACTTCGGATGAGGCGCCTGATCCTAAAGGAGCTGGACGATGTGCGTTTCTATTCGCTCTGCCAGAGTTGCCTGGAGAAGGTAACGGTGATGGGAAAGGCAAAGCTTCACCGCCGTGAGTCGTATGTGCTGGTAGATTGAGGCAGCGGCGAAGCGAAAGTGATGGAATGTAGAAACCAGGATTTTCAGGCAGCGCTGCTGCTGAGAAGGCGAACTTGCAAAACCCTGGTTTCTATGGACTTTCCCTTGAGCTGATCGGGCGGCAGGCGTGCGTGTCCCCGTGGTGCCGGCCTCTTTACGCTATTCACCGACGGCGACGGCGTCGTCTGGCAGATCGTCCCAGATGGTGTGGATGCGGTCGAGACGAAAGAGCAGGATGCGCCCGCTCAACAGGCACTCTGCACGCAGATAGGGACGATCATCCACTGTTTCGATCCAAAGGGGTGTGACTGGCCGGCGGGTCAGGAGATTACGGGCAGGGCTGAAATAGTCGAGAAAAAGTGGTTCCGCCCGTCCTGCAGCCCTTTCAAGACGTATGCGGTGCGCTTCGACATCACCGGTAAAAGCAGGAGGCACAAAGATGCGGCCGTCGAACAGATCGAGCAGAGCAGATTCGATAGTTTCGTAGAAAACCGTCAGTGCGCTGCGTTGCGTGGGTGATTTTGCGGAAAGAAGCGCGTCTGCGGTGGAAGGGCGGAGGGGGAGGGGGAGCGGCAAGAAGTCGGCCAGGCGTCGGTAGATATTGGCTGCCAGCCAGAGGGAGCCAAACTCATCCGGTGAACCGGATGGATCGAGTGAAGCTTCCCCGTCAACAGCATAGCCACACGCCTGCAGGTGACTGACAGCCGTGTCCGGTGGTACGGCAAGGGTTGCGGTTGTTGCCGAAAGCAGGTTGTCAACCAGCGGCCGCAGCACGGGGTTCTCGAGAAGGGCGCGCAGCATCTCCGGGTGGTCGGTCTGGAGAAGCATGTGTGTACGCAATGACAGTTTCGGGATTTTGGCAAAAAAGGTGGCAATTGCTTGCCGGTCTTCGTCGCTCACCGCTAAAGCTGGGTGGGACAAAGCGGCTGAGAGCGCCGGCCAACGGTGCCCGGCAGAGATCGCCCTAGCCAGTGAGCTGCGATCCATCGCGTAGTGTTGAACGACGGCAGCATTACAGCGGCTCGTGGCAGCGTGATCTGCATAGGCAGCAAGACTGGCCTGCACGCGCAGAGGTATGGATGCTGGGACTTCAAGCTGCCACGAGTTCGATCCGGACGTCATGCGGGTGCTGGCCGTCAGACTGGGGCGCCAACGGAGGCGACGACTGGTATCGATGCCGAGCAGGTACTCTCCCAACTCGTTCAGACGGTAGGTGGCTGTTCCGTGGCCGACGCGGTGAGAGGATAGGATACCAAAAGGAACAAGCACCTCGCCGACAACTCGTGAGACAAGACGATTGAAGTCGCTCAGAGAATTGACCTGATGTGCCCAGTATTGGGCAGGGAGCTGCGTTTGGTTGAGGATGTGGTCTGCGATCTGGCCTGTTGTGACACCGTGAGGCAGTGTAACCAGTGCAGTGATCAGCGGTGCCGGCCATGGTTTGGCGACAAGGCCATCGGCCAGGGAATAACGCTGGCGCATCAGCGGATCGGCTTCCAGCCATGTTCGCCAGAGCAATGCGGTCTGTTGTTCGGTTGGCTCATTCAGCCAGGCAGCAGCGAGTGGCAGGAGCACACCGTTGCGACAGAGGTGCGCAGCATCGGCCAGGAATAGAAGGAGGCGGAGACGGCTGGTCTGGGTCGGTGCATGTGGGATTGGTTCTGTATCCGGGCAAGCAAGACGACGGTTTAGCGCCTGGAGCAGCGTTGACGACGGCCACACCTTGGCGCGGGCGGGCAGGATCGAGTTGCCGGCTATAGACTGCTCCTGCACCAGAATCAGCCACTGCGCCAGATCGTAGGCGAGGGACCAGGCGGGGACGGCTTCGTCCGGCTCGTTTTTGCGTGACTCCCCGCCAGACGGCCGCGTAGGAAACCAGTTGTCGAGATCCAAATCGAGATCATCAGGAGCGCAAAGGTAGTGGGCGCTGCGGAGCGGCTTGAGGTCGGCTGTCCCAAGGAGCGCGGAATAGTAGAGTTCTTCCGCAACTGTTGTCGGGTTGCGCCAGGGGAGTTCACCGCGCTCGCGTGTACGGGACGGGCGAATGACGCCGTATTCTGCAAAGAAGAGTGCAGCCGGCGTACGTTTCGCATGGAGCAAGTGGAGAAGTGCGTCGCGTGCGGCAGGCGAGAGCGCCGTGCGGATGCGGTTGCGTACCTGTGGATCAGCCCAAGCGTTGGCGATAGCATGAGTGTAGTCGGCCTTGTGTTTTGGACGCCGCCCGGCGACGCCAAGACGGCTGGCCATTGACCGAAGATCATGCAAGGGCGTGGCGTTGAGATGGAGGTAAAGGGTTGGCATCGCGTGTATTGGAAGCGAGACAAACGGGTTTATAGAGCGCTACCGTCATCCTTGCCACAGGAAAGGCCGATAGAAAACCAGGATTTTGCCAGCTCGCCTTCTCGGCAGCGGCGGTGCTCGAAAACTCTGGTTTCTACATCCTGGCACTTTGGGAAAATCAAGTGCCTGGCTGTCGATTCAGACAGAGTTGCATCGAGCAAAAACTCGATTTTTCAAAGTAAAACCTACTCTAGCAAATTGGTTGACAATCATACGAATGACACATATAATACTGAAATGTGGCTATATCGGACAAAAACATTGCGCATGTTGTACACTTTTCAGGCTGAAAATCCGGGTAAAAATCAAAGATTCCTGCACAATGAAGCTGCGCAAATCAGCGAGATTTTCCAGAGATAAATGGTTCATTCGATAGAAAAATTGACTGGCCATGTAGTACAATTTAGGGTCAGCAGGGTATGAATCCTCGACAGGGGATTGAAACATAGCCTCTGAGGGGATCGATCCAATGCTGATGCGTCAGCAGGGTATGAATCCTCGACAGGGGATTGAAACCATGTCTGATCTCCTGTTTGAAATAGTATGCTACGAAAGTCAGCAGGGTATGAATCCTCGACAGGGGATTGAAACATAGTTCTGGGCTGGTGGTTGCTGGTAATTCTGCGCAGGTCAGCAGGGTATGAATCCTCGACAGGGGATTGAAACATCTTGCCATCCTCAGCGGATGCAGTGATCGGGATCAGTCAGCAGGGTATGAATCCTCGACAGGGGATTGAAACTACCGAACCCAAGAGGTATGACGTACCCGACACCTGCCGTCAGCAGGGTATGAATCCTCGACAGGGGATTGAAACGAAGAACGGAAGTGTCCTTGCCAGCAAAATTGAGGAAGTCAGCAGGGTATGAATCCTCGACAGGGGATTGAAACAACCGGGAATAG
>CAIRNL010000608.1 GCA_903879975.1 uncultured Chloroflexota bacterium
CCACGATCTGGCGATTGCCTGTCGCGCGTTGCCCTGCGCTGCCTGGCTGGACGGTGCCTCCGCCGGTGAGCAGGCCATGGATGAACTGCTGGCGCTGCTCGTCGGCAAGGGTGTCGTCGCGCTCAACATTGTGCCCGACCGTAACTGGAATTTCGCCGACGAGAAGGTCGCCGCACTCAAACGGCAAAAGCTATACGAGGTGGTGAACCTAGCCCGGCAGATGGACCTGCCGCTCAACATCGGCACCGAGATGAACAGCTTTGGTCAGCCAATTGTCGATAACTTTGCCGCCGCCGCGCTGGCTCCTGTGCGCGACGCATTCATGGACGGCGCATACTTCGTCTACGGCCATACGGTCATGGAACGCGCGCTGGGCACGGGGTTCCAGAGTACGTGGGCAGCCGATCTGCTGCCAGGGAGGGGACAACGAAACGCATTCTACACAGCGGTCGGGCGCAGTGTGCCGCCAGGTGCTGCCGGCCACTCTTTACTGACCCGCGTGCATGAACAGATGGCGCCGACAGAGGTTCTGAACGCCTTAGCCGCCTGACCGCCAATTGAAAGTGAAGGATAGCAACATCATGAGTGAATCCACCGCTGCCAGAGTGCAGCAGTACCGCGCTGCCGCCGCACCCATCCCTGCACAGAATCGCCTGTGGCCGCTCTACGGCGCTGGCTGGGAGAATCTGGGCAAGCAGGGCGGCGCGCTGGATGTGCCACTCCCCACACCGGCTGCCGAGGAACTGCTGGTGCGCCACGATGCGGTCGGTATCTGTTTTTCTGACATCAAGGTCATCCGTGCCGGCGAAAACCACCCGCGTATCCACCGCAAGATGAAGCAAGACCCGGTCGTGCTGGGCCACGAGGTGGCGCTCACCGTCATGGAGGTGGGGGAGAAGCTGCGCGGCAGCTACAAGCCCGGTGACCGTTTTATCGTGCAGGCCGATATCTATCTCGGCGGTAAACCCTATGCCTATGGCTATGAGATCCAGGGAGGCTTCTCGCAGTATAGTATCGTCGACTGGCGTGTGCTTGCCGGCGACCATGGCAATTACCTGGTGCCAGTCGCCGCAGATGACGGCTATGCCGAAGTAGCGCTCTGTGAGCCATGGGCGTGCGTTGAGGCGTCCTACACTGTCGCCTACCGCACACAGTGGCAGGAGGGCGGCGTCGTCTGGCTGGTGGGCAGCGGCGCTGGCATGGAGCTGGGCAAAGCCGCCAACTGGCGCCCGCGCAAAGCCGTTCTCGACTTGACCGATGCAGCCTTTGCAGAGCAGGTGCGTGCCTGGGCTGCGTCTGCCGACATCGAAGTGCAGGAGCGCGACGACGGCGGCACACGCTATGACGACATCGTCGTGCTGGGCGGCGACGCCGCGCTGTGCGAACGCGTCTTTCCGCGCTTGGCCAATGGCGCTATTTTCAACCTGGTGCTCGACAAGGCGCTGGATCGTCCGGTTGCAGTGGATATCGGCCGCATGCACTATGATCACCTGCTGGTCGCCGGCACCGCTTCAAACGACCTCTCAGCGGCCTATCCCCCGGTACGCACGCAGCTCAAGGCGGGCGGCAGATGCTGGATCCTGGGCGCCGCTGGCCCTATGGGACAGATGCACCTGCTGCGCGCACTCTCTATGCCTGGACGGCCGGGTAAAGTCGTCGCCTCCAACCTTCACGCCGCACGCATGGCGCCGGTGCGTCGCCAGTTCGAACGCCAGGCTGCCGAGTTTGGCGTCGAGATTGCATTCCTTTCGCGCGACCAGTTCGCCGATGATGCCACCTTCCTGGCGCAGAAGTGGGCAGAGTCAGGGGACGCCGGCTACGACGACGTGGTCATCATGGCGCCGACCCCTGATGCGGTGCAGCAGGCTGCGGCAGTGGTGGCCGACAATGCGGTCGTCAATGTCTTTGCCGGTCTGGCACGCGGTACGATGGTCGCGCTGGACCTCAACCCAGTCGCCCAGCGCGGCCTGCGCTTCACCGGCACCAGCGGTTCTTCGATTGACGACTTGCGCCATATGCGCGACCTGGTGGAAAGCCAACAACTGCCGACCAACCACTCGGTGGCCGCAATCGCTGGGCTCGAAGGGGTGGCCGATGGGCTGCACGCGGTGGCGGACGGACGTTTTGCCGGCAAGGTGGTCATCTATCCGAACTTGGGTAAGCCGTTGCCGCTCACGCCGCTGGCCGAACTGAACCAGATATTGCCGACTGTGGCCGCACAGCTAGATGCCGACGGGATGTGGACGCGCGCGGCCGAGGATGAGTTGTTACGCGTGATGCTGTAGGGACGAAAATGATATTGACCGATCGAATTGCACTGGTGAC